>PNOO01000041.1 GCA_013824905.1 Syntrophus sp. (in: bacteria)
ACGCATTTCAATGAACATCCGCCGCTCCTTTCTCTTCCATCTTCCCACGCAGGGAATGGAGGAACGCTTCTGAAATCCGCACCGAAACCGTCTCCCCGATGAGTTCTCGCCTCCCCGGAAAATTGACGATCCTGTTTCCCCTCGTTCGGCCCGTCATTTCCCCGGACTCCTTTTTACTCGGTCCTTCAACAAGCACATTCTCCGTATGTCCCACACAGGCCCTGTTCTTTACCAGGGTGTGTTCCGCCTGGAGCGCCTGGAGGATCCTCAGCCTTTCCCGTTTCACACCATCGCATACCTTGTAATCCATCCCGGCGGCGGCTGTACCTTCCCTCTCTGAATACTGGAAGGAGAAGAGATTGTCAAACCTGACTTCGTTAAGCAGATCCAGTGTCGCCCGAAAATCCTCTTCCTCTTCTCCGGGGAATCCCACGATCACATCCGAAGTGATACTGATCTCAGGACAGACCTTCCTGAGAGCGGCGACCTTCTCCAGGTAAACCTCGGCGGTATACCCCCGGTTCATCCGCCTCAGCACACGATCGGATCCCGACTGCACCGGCAGGTGGATATGTTCGCATAAGGGGACCACTTTTCCGAAGCAGTCGATCAATCGCAGCGAGAGGTCCTTCGGGTGGGAGGTGGTAAAGCGGATTCTCCCGATCCCGGGGATCTCGCCAAGGGCGCAAATCAGATCGGCAAAATCCCGGCCGTCGTTTGCTGTCTGCCCGTACGAGTTCACATTCTGCCCCAAAAGCGTCATCTCCCTGATGCCCCGGCGCGTCAGCGTCTCAACCTCGCCGACGATCTCCGGCAAGGGCCGGCTCTCTTCACGGCCCCTGAGGTGCGGCACGACGCAATAGGCGCAATAATTGTTGCACCCCTGCATGATCGTCACGAAGGAGCTGATCGCCCCTGGCGGCGGCTGCGCCGGGATGTCGAGCGATCGAACATGGTCGCAAAAGCCTGTCTCGACCTTACGCTCTCCCGTCTGTTCCAGGGCGCCGACGAGTTCGGGAAGCCGGTGGATCTGATGCGTACCGAAGACCAGATCGACATAGGAAACTCTCTGAAAGAAACGGTCGCCCCACTGTTGGGCCAGGCAGCCACCGACACCGATAATCAGTTTGGGCTTTTCTTCCTTCAACGCCCGGAAGCGGCCCAGCTGACTGTAAATCTTCTGCGCCGCTTTTTCCCGGATGCTGCACGTGTTGACGATGATCAGATCTGCCCGTCCCGGATCATCCGTTGTCTCGTATCCCGTATCCTTGAGAAGAGCCGCCATCTTTTCCGCATCCTGAACGTTCATCTGGCAGCCAAAAGTTTGAATATAAAGATTTTTTTTCTCCAAGCCTTTCCTTCCATCCAAAAACATCATTGAAAATGCAATAATATATGGAGGGGGGATAGTCAATATGTTTTTATGACAAATTTTTTCTGGCAATTGACAAAATGGTGAACCTGCGTCATAGTGCCCCCCGACTGCCCCCGTTCAACTCGACAACACATTGCCGTTCTGTCGTTTTTTGTCCGTAAAGTCTCCTGCCCTTGGGGGGAGGATTACGTGGGGAAAGGATTAAACGGGACGTGAGGATGACGCTCCCGGTCAGTAAGAGGGGTGAATCGATGCGACTTTCATGGGATGATTATTTTCTAAAGATGGCCGAAGCGGCCTGCCTCCGTTCGACCTGTCTGCGGGCGCGGTACGGAGCCGCCCTTGTCAAAAACGACACGATCATCAGCACCGGTTACAACGGTGCCGCAGCCGGCGTCCGGAGCTGTCTGGAGAGGGGGGAATGCGTCCGCGAGCAGCTCAACATCCCCAGCGGTAAAAACTATGAAATCTGTCACTCGGTCCATGCCGAGGCCAATGCGATCATCCGTGCCAGCTTCGATCTGATGAATGACGCCACGCTTTACATTTACGGCATCCAGGGGGATAAACCGCGCAACGGGCAGCCCTGCTTCATGTGCTGGCGGATGATCTTCAATGCCAACATCGGCAGGGTCGTTTTCCTCGATGACGAGGGGCAGAAGCAGACCATCAACGTCAAGGTCGTCGACCGAGGCCGCATCCTCTCCTACGCCGCGCGCGACGTCTGAAGAACAACTACAGTGGAAGGTCAGCATCCCCCAATTAACCCGGTATATTCTAAAAGGAGGTCAGAAAATCATGCAGGCTTTGTTTACGTTAACCTCTTCAGAGTCGAAAAGACTGCTCGGCAAGGCGGTAGCGGCGCTACCGGAAGTACAGCAGGCAAAGGATAACGGCTATCTCGTCGTCAGCCGCGGTTCAACAAACGCCTTCATCATCGAAGAGCTCATGAAGAGCAAAATGGACAAGGAGAGATACGTCGCCGGCCAGATCATCAAAGGCGTTCTGTGCGTCCTGGGTCCGGACCAGAGGAATAAGCCCGTGACCTTTCACAAAGGTGAGCTTCAGGCGGTGGAACCCGGTGCGGTGATGGACAAGCTCGCTTGCGGCGATATCCTCATCAAGGGAGCCAACGCGGTCGATCCGTTCGGCAATGTCGGCGTACTCATGGCAGGTCCGGGAGGCGGCACGATGGGGCAGTTTTATATGGCCCTGAAGGCGCAGGGCGTCGCGACGATCTATCCGGTCGGTCTCGAAAAGCTCATCCCTTCCGTCGAGGAAGCGGCGCGCTATGGAGGCAAGCTGATGCTGGGCCGGACCATTGGCTGCCGTGTGGGAATGGCCTGCGTTGCCGACGGCCGGATCGTGACTGAAATAGAAGCAATTGACATTCTTTTCGGATTGAAGGCGATCCACTACGCCTCCGGCGGCTGGGGAGGCGCGGAGGGGTCGGTCACACTGATCGTCGAGGGGGAGGACGACGAGGTGAACCGGTGTCTCGATCTCATCGAGCAAATCAAGGGAGAGCCCCCTCTGCCCGCCGTCAAGCCCGCCTGCAAAACCTGCGGCGCCCCGTGCAGTTTCAAGGGAAAGGAGTTGGAGGAACTGCCCTCTTACCTGAAATAACAGCCCCGTAAGTCAGAGCCATATCGGCTCTCCTTCTGGGTAACTTCAAAGTTACTCCTTGATAAAAGCGCCCCGTTGGGGGTGTGGGTCGCTACCGGAGAAGGGACATCCCGCAATGTCCCTTCTCCAGACTCGCCTTCACAAAACGTCCATCAATCATGAGCCAATTGCAAAAGTCCGAGATTGTCGTTCCCGCGGAGGCGGGAATCCAATCCTTATTTCCTTTGCCACTTCGCACGGTTAAAGTATTTATTACCAAATAATACCCAATAGTGGAAACTCATTTATGCTTGATTTCATGATCCAATCTTTTCTTTTTATTTTTTTGGAAATAAAGTAGGATTGCACGAAAATCTGGGAAAAATCAGTTGGATATATTAATTGTTGGCTGGTAAGAATAACCCTTGATGGATCAGAAAATGGATCTTTTAGAAGAACTTAAAAAACTGTCTCTAAAATTGGATCAGGCAAGGATCGATTATGCATTATGCGGAGGCTTGGCTATCGCCATTTATGCAAAGCCCCGAGCAACACTCGATATTGATATCATGATCGATCCGGATTTTCTTTCGGAAACCAAGAAGGCGGTGCAAGAACTGGGCTTTACAATCAGTTCCGCGCCGATGGAATTTCAGGATGGCGCCGTCATAATCCATAGATTGACCAAAATCGATAAAGATTCAGGAGAACATCTCGTTCTGGATCTGCTGATTGTAACCCCGAAAACGAAAAAAGCGTGGGATGATCGTCTTACCGTCGAATGGGAGGGAGACCCATTGAAAGTGGTTTCTCCACAAGGTCTGATTTTGCTGAAATCATTGCGTAGCAGTGGTCAGGATCTGGATGATATTGAATATCTCAGGAGTTTAGAAAATGAAGATTGATATGGGTCCAGAGGCGATTGCAAAGCGATTGCAGGTTGTAAATGAGCTGAGACGAACATGCCTTTCGCTAGCTAATTCTAGTGCAGGGAAGGAAATACTAAAGAAATTTTCAACCAACAAGTCGGTGCAGCGGACCTCGCGGTCGCTCGGTCGCTGACCACATCGTTACACCTTTTAATGAGTAATTTTCGGTTTTATTGATTCCATGAGAGTGTGGACTCGGTAGGTGAATGAGAGAAAAGTACGCATCAACCGGATAAACACCTTTTTTGAGTTTTGCAATTGCCTCAATCCTACTTGCCGAAGTTCCCTGCCGGAACATTGACCAGAGTGGGGATTTTCCCCATTTCGGCTTTTTTTCTGGCGGGAGGGTTTTTCCCCAGCGCCAGTGCCGCGGCATTTTTCTCATAGAAGAAAACGGGTTCATAGGTCAAGCCCGCGGCAAGCCTCTTTTCTTCCCGCTTCAGGCTAAAATAGGCGAACCGGCCGATAAATGGGGTAATAAGCCTTGTGACCCAGCCGAATTCCGCATAGATGTCCTTGAGTAATTTCTCCGCCTTTTCTCTTAACCGCGGATCGTTCCGGTACCACTTCTTCATCGCCCAGACGGCCCCGGCATAGCTCGAGCGCAGAGGGAAAACCTCCCAGGCGGTCCGCTTACGGACATGGTCATAGGGATCATCCTTGTACCTCTGCCAGCCGTTCAGAATCACCCGGATCAACCGGAGCAAGCTCGGGCCGTTGACCGTAAAGTCGCGCCGGAAGGCCTCCAGGAGATATCCTTCTTCCCGACCGTCTTTGATATGGGGGTGGCGGTAATTGAAGCGGTACTGACCGTGGGCGTCGGCAGCGGGAAAGTCCTTCTCCGGAAGGAGCGATCCGTCCTGCCGGTGCTTTTCATACAGGGGTGTTCCCGGAATGGGCGTATAGAGCATGAATTGATGGAAGACCGACTCATGGCTGACGGCATAATCGATGATCGCATCGATATTTTCCGGCTTGTGGTCTTCAAGGCCGATGATCGAGGAGCCCAGGACGCGGATGCCGTGCGACTGCAAAAGGTTCACCAGGGCGCGTGTATCCACCCCCTTAAGTTTGTCGTAGGCGCTCTCCTTTCCTTCCAGACCCATCCAGACCCAGCCGATCCCCAGCCGCACCAGTTGATCGATGGTATAGGACTGCAGAACTTGGGCGGAGCTGAAGACATAGACGGCCCAGCTTTTGTCATATTCCTCCATCAGTTCTAAGAGCCGGAGCGCCCGTTTTTTGTGAAGGAGGAAATTTTCGTCCAGAGTGAAGAAGGATTTCACCTTCAGCTTCTCTTCCATTTCACACATGACGTGGAAGAGTTCATCACCCGTTTCATAAAAATGGATGAATTTTCCTTTGCCGCCGAACAGGGCGGAGGTCGAACAGAAGTTGCATCCCATTGGGCAACCGACAGAGGGAATAAGGATTGCAGCCGTACCGCCGGGTCGGTTTCCTAGATCGATGCCCATCATCTTTCCGCCGAATCCCGAGACGGCCAGAGGGTGTTTGATGGGCGCCTTGTCGTCCTGACCCAGATACCGCTGAAACCAGCGGATGCCCTCTCCTCGGACGATCAGGTCCGCATCGACGATACGATCGAGACCCTCTTTGTTGCTGATGTGCCCGCCGATGACAATCGTCGCGGCCGGCTGATACTGACGGATCAGCTCGCACATTCTGCGAACCTTGCCTATATTGGGAATGATGGCGCCGATACCGATCACGTCATAGGCGCTTTTACTGATCTCTTCCGTGAAGCTCTCCAGCGTTGGGAAATCTAGTAGGGTGCAAGGGGCAGCGAGGTTGGTCTGAATCATCATCAGTCCGAAGGAACGATGAAACATCCTCAGCGAGAATCCCCCCTGGACGCGAGTCACCTGATTCTGATACAGTTCCATCGGGTTGATCCTGCGGCTTCCATACTCGTCATCCCGGGCATAAGGACCGAAGGCACTCGTGAGCAGGACGCGGGCGCGGCTTCCGAGGGGATGGACTGGTTGAATTTTATCGATCATGATATTCTCCTATTGGTTGCGGCCTTAAACGGCGGTACGGAAGCAGCTTAAAAGATCTCTCGGCAGAAGAAAAGGCCCAAGTTGCCGTTTTACAATACTTTTACAATTCTTGCCGGCGTCACCTTCCGCCTGAAGAATGAGGGATCGACAACGGGAAGTGTCGCGTCAGCCATATCCGAGGTATTATGAAACAGACGAAATGGTTCCTCCATCCGGTCACCGTCTTCACCCTGTCCACGGTGGCCCTGGCGATCTCCCTGTTCCTGTATATTTACTGGTATGTTCGAGTCAGCGCTAGGCTCAAATCGGTCATCGACTATTACCGGCTCGATGCGAGCCAGTTTTTCGAGGCGCAAACCTGGTTGGTGATCCTCATCCTGTCGCTTCTGGTCGGCGTCATTCTGGCGGGAATACTCATCATTTTTATTTACAACCTCAAGACGCTGCAACTCTATCGTCTCCAGCACACCTTCATCAACAACTTCACGCATGAGCTCAAAACCCCCGTCACATCGCTGAAGCTCTATCTCGAGACTTTCGCGAAACACAAACTCCCCCGCGAAGAACAGCTCAAATATATCGGGTTCATGCTTCAGGACACAGAACGTCTCTCCGGAAACATCAACAGCATCCTGAATCTCGCCCGGATCGAAAGCAGGGTTTACGAAGGGAATGCCACGCCGGTCGATCTGATGAAGGCAATCCGGCAGTTCATCGCCGGCAACACCCACCTCTTTGGCAACTGTGACATTCGTATAGAGAACCCATCCAATGAAACCCATATTTGCCCCGTCATCGTTTCCCTCTTCGAGATGCTCCTGATGAATATCCTGACCAACGCCATGAAATACAACGTATCGGTCAAGCCCAGGGTTGACATTTCTTTTGAAACTGGCGAACATGAGCTTCTGATACGCTTTCGGGATAACGGGATCGGCATTGTGAAGGAAGACCGGAACCGGATCTTCAGAAAGTTCTATCGGGGTCATAGCAATGATCTCGTCGCCGTGGGGGGGAGCGGCATCGGCCTTTATCTCGTCCAGCAGATCGCAAAGTTTCACCACGGGAAGGTGATCGCCGACAGCGAAGGGCTGGGGAAGGGTTCCGTTCTCACCCTGATCCTGCCTAAGAAGGCGCCGAAAGGAAATAGGGATGAGACAGACTGAAAAATCGCGGATTCTCATTATCGAGGATGACGCGCACATCGCCGAAGGATTGAAGCTGAATCTCTCCCTGCAGGGTTATGAGGCGGCGATCGCCGGCAGCGGGACGGAGGGGCTCCGGATGTGGAAGGAGTACAATCCGCATCTGGTCGTTCTCGATATCATGCTGCCCGGTCTGGACGGTCTCGCCGTTCTGCGCCACATCCGCCTGGAAGACGAGAAACTCCCCGTTCTGATCCTCTCCGCCAAGGGGGCGCTCGACGACCGGATCAAAGGCTTTTCCTGCGGAGTCGACGACTACCTCGCCAAACCCTTTCACCTCGAGGAATTCCTCCTGAGGATCGAACGCCTTTTGACAAGGGCCTCCTGGAACCGGGACCGTTCCGGCGGAATCGGTCGGGCAGAACCCGGAGAGACGCAGAGATACACCTTCGGTGGCAATTCGATCGACTTTTCGACTCTGACGGCGGAGTGCCGGCAGGGGATGATCCAACTGACGGAGCAGGAGGCGAGGTTGCTTCGGGTCTTCATCGCCAACCGGGGCAAGCCCCTGTCGCGCAAGATCATTCTGGAGGTGGGATGGGGCTACTCCGGCGTGACAACCACCCGGACGGTCGACAATTTCATCGTCCGTCTGAGAAAGTATTTTGAGGACGATCCGCAGAATCCCATCTACTTCCGGAGCCTCCGCTCCGTCGGTTATCTCTTCGATCACCCATGACAGGTTGCCATAACGGAACATCGTCGCGGGATTCTCCCCCCTATCGATAGATTTCCGTCTAAAGCACAATCGGCCAGAACAACATGAACCCCGTTTATCGTGGCGAAAATCTCGTTGACACGTCCATGTTTCTTTCTTATAGTCCCATTGCCCGCGAGGGAATTCTTACCAAACGATTTCTGGAAAGCCGAGAATTTATGAACATCATTGTATCCGGATCACTGGCCTATGACAGGATTATGGATTTCCCGGGACACTTCTCGGAACATATCCTGCCGGAGAAGATCCATGTCTTGAACGTCTGCTTTCAGGTCAACGGAGTGAAGGAGAAATTCGGAGGCACGGCAGGCAACATTGCCTACGCGCTGACCTTGATGGGCGAAAAGCCATTGATCTCCGCCGCTATCGGCCATGATTATCACCGCTACTTCGAATGGCTTTCGCGAAACGGCATCCGTACCGAAGGCATCAAGATCATAGAGGACGAACTGACTGCCGGCGCATACATCACAACGGACAAGACCGACAACCAGATCACCGGATTCAACCCGGGCGCCATGAAGTATTCATCTTGCCTGGATTTCGACACACTCGATCCCCAGGAGACCCTCATCATCGTGTCGCCCGGCAATCTCGGAGATATGGTGAATTACCCGCGCATCTGCAAGGAAAGAGGAATCGACTACATCTTCGATCCCGGGCAATCCCTGCCCATGTGGAATGCGAAAGATCTGGTCCGATCCATTGAGGGGAGCCGGATCCTGATCGTCAACGACTACGAGCTGGATCTGATCATGAACAAGACCGGGTTAAACAAAAAAGATTTGCTGCGATTGCCCAAGGCCATCATCACCACCCTGGGAGAGCATGGTTCGCAGATATCGATGCCGGATGGCGACATCGGCATTCCGGTCGTCAAAACAGACAAGGTTAAGGATCCGACGGGCGCAGGCGATTCATACCGGGGCGGTCTGATCAGCGGCCTGATCCGCGGCAAAGACATCGAGCAATGCGCCAGGATCGGCAGTGTATGCGCCTCATTTGCCGTAGAATGTTACGGCACACAGGAATACAGCTTTACCGCCGAAGAATTCAATCAAAGACTCAAAGGCTGACCCAGACTGAGTCCGCAAGATTCAACTATCCGGACTATCTCATTCAAGACAGTAAAACGTATACAGGGGCCTGTGTCTTAATGCGTGGATACAGCTCATAACAAGCAGGAGGTCACCTGGTCATGAAGTCTTTCAGAAAAGAGCTGTGGTTCAATGTCCCTGCACGAAGGGGGTTTATCAACATAATGCCGCAGGTGGAACAATGTCTCAAGGAAAGCGGCGTATTGGAAGGTTTGATTCTTGTGAACGCGATGCACATCACGGCATCGGTTTTCGTCAACGATGACGAATCCGGTTTGCATCAGGATTACGAGGAATGGCTTGAAAAGCTCGCACCGCATGATCCAGTCTCGCACTACAGGCACAACCGGACGGGTGAAGACAATGGCGACGCCCATTTGAAGAGGCAGGTGATGGGGAGGGAAGTGGTCGTCGCTGTGACCGGCGGTAGGTTGGATTTCGGTCCGTGGGAACAAATATTTTATGGGGAGTTTGACGGCAGGAGGAGGAAGAGGGTTCTGGTCAAGATCATCGGGGAGTGACTTTTGCAGCCGAGGCCGGATTTCTTCAAGTGGAGCAGGCTTCCTTTTGACCGCTTCTCAATTTTCTATTCACCTTTTTTTTGTTTCTTCGCGAATTTCTTATACAGTTCATTCGCAAGGGCGAAAAATGCCGTGTTCGCTTTCTGTCCACTCACATTGGTAACGATGACCATCGCGAAATCACGTTTCGTATCAAGCCAGATGTGAGCCAGGTTCATGCCATTGGAACCACCATGATAGAGCAGGGGGTAAGGAGCCCAGTCAACGGTCAGCTCGCCCCACCCGAAGGCATATTTTCCACCCGGTGGCGTGCCGGGTGCGGCATCCTTTTTTTCCGGCATTGTAATGACCGGCTTGTGGAGCTTGCGCATCGTCTCCGGCTTAACAAGGGCCGGTTTACGCTTTCCTTCGCCGGCATTCCATCCTGCCCAGTACGCAAAATCGAGGACGGACATGTGCGCAATACCGGCGGGACCAATGATCGAGGGACCATCACCGTTAGGACCGGCCAAGACGGCCTGCACCTTGCCATCGATGATGGTATGCCCGAGAGGCGCATCGATCTTGCCGAGAGAAGACTGTGGTCCGAGACCGGCGGTCCGTAATTTCAGAGGGATGAAGATCCGTTCCGTTATCGCTTCGTCCCAGGTCTTTTTCCCGACGCGCTCGATCATGGCGCCTATTATTGTATATCCCATGTTCGAATAGGCGAATTTCGTACCCGGATCGAACTCCAGAGGCCGCTGGCTCCATTGCCGGACGAGCCAGTACCGCAAATCATCGAGGTTTCCATCCTGAGACATTGCTCCCAAGTAAACCTTTAAGATGTCTTCATTGTCGGTCGGAATACCGCTCGTATGTGACAGCAGTTGCTCCAGTGTGACGCGCCCCAATCCGGGGTCCATCTTCTCCACAAGTTCCGGAAAGGTCTCGGCGATGGTTGTGTCCCATCGAAGTCTTCCTTCTTCCACCAGCATCGCCGCCAACAAGGCAGTCATCGCCTTTGTATCTGATCCAAGGTGGAACCGGTCATTGATCGTCACTGGAATCTTTACACCCGCTTTACGCGTGCCAACGGCGCCGGCCGAAATCACCTTTCCGTCCTTGACTACAGCTGCGGCGATGGCCGGCAGGTCGTACCGGGTCAGATAGGGACGAAGCATGGAATCGAGAGAGTTTTGAGCCTTCGCGGTCCCGGAGACGAAGAAAACGGTGAATGCGATAAGTGTTGCAAACAAACATCGACGGGTGCAGTTCACGAGAGTTACCCTCCTCTTGAAATATATTGTAACGGTCCGTTGCACAATTTCAGTTCTCCGGCGAAACGCTCGCGAACAGCAGGGCGTGTCACGCTTCCGCTGATCGCGTTGTTAGTCAACGCTTTGGTCAATTTAACGCGCTTGATCAGTAACGTCCACGATGATCTCAGATGTTCCGAACATCGGAATCCGCTTCACCGGCGTTCCTGAGAAATCAAGCTTATTCAAATCGATTTTCCGGAGATTCTGGTTGTCGTACGTTCTAAAGTAAACAATACGTTTTGTGAGATCCCGAAACGTGACCCACTGAGTGGATTCTTTAAACACTGTCTTTTTATCCGGCAATGTATCAGTCACTAGACCCAAGGGGATATCAAACGTATTGATAATATGCTGGGCAAGATTAAGAGTTCGTTCAGCGTCCGGCTGTATATCGGAGAACCTGGTTAAAACAGCGAGGCGGACGAATCTGCTCGGCGGAGTGAGGTCGCCGGGAAGACCGAACATTCCTGACCCGTGGCCTGTTGCTGAAAATGTCAAACCAGATATCTGGTAGGGTTCCGGTTTTTCACTCGTCATACCGACATACTGACGCAAGTTCGTTAACTGCCAGGGAAACCGGGGAGCATTCGTCATAATGCCGAGAGGGTTGTCATAGACGTTACACATGCCGTCTTCATATTCAATAACGATGCAACCGCCGTTTGCGTCATAAACGATGAAATGCACGGTCGGGGATATTTTTGTCTTGGGGTCCGTATATTTGAACACTTTCACGTTCTGGATTTCTCGCTTTACATCCTCCACGCTTGCAAAGTTGCCCAGAATCCAATCTCCGACCATGGCCTGGGCGAGGGCGCGTTTCCCCTCACCGGGGGCAACGTCCTGCCATTTCATGTCGGATTCAAACCAAAGCAGCCCGATTGCAAGTCCTTTTTCGTTCATTCCGTCAGATAGGCCATAATCCATTCCGAAAGATCCAATCCCGACGTAGCCGTAGCGTGTTTTCCAGGATAAACCTTCCTTTCCGTCGGGGGCGAAGCTTACATAGGCTTTATTTCGCGGAACTATAATGGCATCGTATTTCAGATCAATAGCAAACTCCATTGAGCGCCCGACAATGATCGCTCCGTCGTTGGCTTTTAGGCGAAACACAGTGCAGGAATCCACAGACAACGGGAACGATACAAACAAGCATGCAACAAAGACAACAATCATTATTTTTTTCATAGTGCCTCCTTTCGCCCAACGCTCGCGTTAACTGGTGCGCTGCTTTTGCACATCCGTGTTGAACGCGTTGTTGAGCGTAACCTGTGAACGCGCCTTGCCGCCCGAAATAACCCAACGAAGAATCTCTACCCAAAGTGACCAGGCTTTTATTTTCGGAGGTAGCCCGAGCGATGCCTGCGCCGTAGTAAGCGAATCCTCTATCAAGGCATCGTGCATCGGTCGATAGACTAATGGCCACGACACTATAGCGGGGCCATTAGTATTCATTTTTAGCGTATGCCGAAGGACAAGCGGTTGTTTAGGATCACTCACGATTTCGTAGCCGTGAAAACCATTGAAGCCTTTCGGGCCGGTGAAACGAAATTTGATTGACTTGCTCGGTGTGTATTCCTCGACAAAATACCTTATTGGTCCATGGCCACCCTTTGCACCAAGACCGAGTGGACGGTCAAATTCCATGCGCGGCCATATGTGTTTTGGCCATAAGTGATCTTCACTAGACGCAAGTGAATCGATAAGCGCACCAATTTGCACTCGGTCCGCATTTAGCTCGCGCTCATGAATGTTGAGTACTTTCATGTGATTTCCTCTGTTACTCCCAACGAAAGATTACCGGCGCGAGGAACGCGTGTCCGTTGTATTGATTGGTTCGGTTTTTGTTCTCATGCGTGCTGTACAAAGCTCTATTGGTTCAGCGCTTTGATCATGTGGGGGAGCAGGAAGCCAATCAATAACAACGCCATGACCGGACGCATTGAATTGACAGGTTTCATGTTCCGTTCCATGATGGCTGTGGCGACATGATTTGCAGCCGAGAAAGTAAAAAACAGCAACATCGCTGTGACTATAGTAGCATCGGCATATCGCCCCCAATCCAGCATATAAACAAGCAAGGCCGTGATGGCTGTGGCCGCACTGGCAAGACCTGATTGAATTTGATACACACGATTGGGTGCATAGCCAATTTTCTCAGAGGCCGCTTCGCCCAGTATCAGAGATTCAAAGGCCACTGTGCCGGACATGAGCATTACTACAAATGGCCCCATAATATGAAATCGTGATATCGCGTCCTTGCCCAAATAGTAGGCGGAAAAAATAGCAAGTCTTACACCGGCTGGCCGAAGCCACTCCATCATCAAAACCAGCTTCTTCTTAGGCATTCCACCTCGCTTTCTCGATCAGGGCTACCCTCCGAATATTTATTTTTATGTGTATTATGCAAATTACCCCAAAAAGGGTGAAAGTCAATAATAAAAGCTTGAATTATTTCTAAAAGTCGGGGTTTGTATTGAATCAATGGAAACAAGGTGGGGAGAAAATGTAAAAAAATAAGGGGCCAGGCTTATAACCTGACCCCTTTATTTAATTTGGTGAGCCCTGTCGGGATCGAACCGACAACCTACTGATTAAGAGTCAGTTGCTCTACCAGCTGAGCTAAGGGCCCTTATATGGTCGATGATCTGCAATAAATATGGCGCGCCCGGTAGGATTCGAACCTACGACCAACAGATTCGAAGTCTGCGACTCTATCCAGCTGAGCTACGGGCGCTTTT
>PNOO01000042.1 GCA_013824905.1 Syntrophus sp. (in: bacteria)
TTCTTTGATCTCATCCAAGTTGCGGTAGTAATCCATATGCTCCCGGTCGATATTGGTGATCACGGCAAGGCAGGGGCTCAGCTTCAGGAAGGAGCCGTCACTCTCGTCCGCCTCGGCCACGATCACTTCTCCGTCCCCGAGCCGGGCGTTGCTCCCGATGCTGGCGAGCTTGCCGCCGATCACGACGGTCGGATCAAGGCTGCCGTGTGCGAGGAGCGTCGCCACCATCGAAGTCGTCGTCGTCTTTCCATGGCTTCCCGAAACAGCGATGGAGAATTTCATCTTCAGCAGTTCGGCGAGCATTTCAGCCCGCGGGATGACCGGGATGTTACGCTGATGGGCCGCGATCACCTCCGGATTGTCCGGTCGGACCGCTGTGGAAGTGACAACGACGTCGGCGTTGCCGATGTGGGAAGCGTCGTGCCCCCGGTGAATGGCGGCGCCCAGGTTGTCCAGGCGTTGTGTGATTTCCGTCGAACTGAGATCCGAGCCGCTGATCTCATAGCCCAAATTAAGAAGGACCTCGGCGATCCCGCTCATGCCGATGCCACCAATACCGACGAAATGAATGCGCCGGATCTTCCTGTACATATTGCTTTTCTGGAGGGAATCTTTCATCTCTTTCCTCAAATACATTCCGTCCGGCGCCTGTATTCCAGTAACGCGAGACAGGCATCGACAATGTCCTTGGCCGCGTTTGGATTTCCTAGTTTTGCAGCGGAGGCGCCCATGTTCCGGATGGCTTCGGGATTGCGGTAGAACCGTTCTATCAGAGTTGCCAGAAGCGATCCGTTCAGATCCTTTTCCGCGATCATCTCCGCCGCTCCCGCACGGGAGAGGGTCTCGGCGTTTCGTGTCTGATGGTCATTCACAGCGAAGGGGAAAGGGATCAGAATGGACGCCTTCCCACCAGCTGTGATCTCCGCGATGGAGGTCGCGCCTGCCCGGCAGAGGAGGAGATCGGCCTCCCGGTATGCCGCGGCCATATTCATAATAAACGGGGAAACTTCAGCTGTAAAGCCCCGTGTCCGGTAAGCATCGGCAACCGTTTCCCTGTCGCTTTCCCCCGTCTGGTGGATAAAACGAAGCTGGTCCTTCAGGTGCAACAGGCCGGCCAGGGCCTCTCCGACAATCCGGTTGATCGTGTGCGATCCTTGGCTGCCGCCGAAGATAAGGATCGTAAAGAGAGGACCCTTCTTTCTTTCCCCTGGTCTTTCCACAAGAAAGTCCGCCCGGATTGGGTTTCCCGTGACCATCGTCCTGTTTTTCGGAAACCACCGCTGCGATGCCGAAAAGGCGAGAAAGATCCGGTCGGTGAATCTGCCGAGGATCCGGTTGGTCAGACCCGGGAAAGCATTCTGTTCGGCGACGGCCGTTTTGATCCCCATGAGCCGGCCGGCGAGGACCGCCGGTCCAGAGGCGTAACCGCCAACACCTACAACGATATCGGGACTAAATTCGCGGAGGATCCGAAAGGAGGCGACAAGACTCCCGGGGATCTTCGAGAGGGCCCCCGTGGTTTGCATCGGCCTCCGCCCCTTGATCCCCTCCACGCGGATGGTCCGAAGGGGGAGCCCCAGCCCGCCCAGAATCTTCTTTTCCAGCCCCCGTTCGGCGCCGATAAAGAGGATCCGGTGTGAAGGGCTTCTACTGAGGAACTCTTCCGCGATGGCGATTCCCGGAAAGAGATGCCCGCCTGTTCCACCGCCGGCGATGATCATCCCGAGGCCGCAGCCATGCGGTGAGCGGCTCCGGTTTTTTCCCGCCCCGTCCTCCGGCTGCGGCTCTGCGATGCATTGGTTGTCCGTATTCAGTCCCATGCTTTTCTCACGCTGTGTCGCGCTTCATCCTTCATAGCCTGAGATGTTAAGTAAAATGCCCACGGCAATCAGGGACATGATCAGGGATGTTCCTCCGTAACTCAGAAAAGGAAGGGCGAGTCCCTTGAGCGGGATCAGTCCCATGACGCCTGCAATGTTGATGAAAACCTCCAGGGCGAGCAGCATTGTCAGTCCGGAGGCCAGTAGGTTTCCGAAAAGTTCCGGAGCCTTAAACGAAATCTGGAAACCACGGATGATGAGAACGATATAGAGAAATAAAATCAGCCCGACACCGAGAAGACCGCCTTCCTCGGCGATTACCGAGAGGATAAAATCGGTATGGGGCTCGGGAAGATAGAAGAGCTTCTGCATACCGTCTCCAATCCCCACGCCGAAGGCGCCGCCTGAGCCGAAGGCGATCAGTGACTGGATGATCTGAAAACCGGAGTTGCGGGGATCCTTCCAGGGGTCGAGAAAGGCCGTCAGACGGGCCAGACGGTAGCTCTTGTGGAGGAGAAGCCAGACAGCGACAGGGAGGAAGAGGGCGGCGAGCCCCACCAGGTGGATGATCCGGCCGCCGGCCAGATAAATCATCATGAGGGTGATAATGGAGATGATGACGGTTGTGCCGAAATCCGGCTGCAGCAGGATCAGTCCCACGATGACTCCCGTAATGCCGAAAGGGATGAGCAGTCCCTGACTGATCTCCCGGATGTGATTGGCCTTCTGCGTCAGGAAATCGGCCAGAAAGAGGATCATGGCGACCTTCGCCAACTCTGAGACTTGAAAAGAGAATATTCCGAGATTGAGCCAGCGGACGGCGCCGCCGGCCCTGATCCCCAGAGGGGGGATCCAGATCGCGATGAGGAAAATGGCCGAAACCGCGATGCCCGGCCAGGCCAGTTTCCGGAGCTTATAGTAGGGGATCCGCGTCATCAGGACCATGACCAACAAGCCCAGGAAAACGAAAAAGATCTGCTTCTTGAGAAAGAACTGACCGTCGCGGAACCTCTCCATGGCGAGGATGGAGCTGGAACTGTATATCATCACCGTCCCCACGGTGACGAGCAGTAACGTGACCAGCAGGAGGATCAGATCCGGTTTTTTTTCTCTGGATGTACTTTTCATCTCTACAGTGTCCTGACCAGTTCCTGAAACACTCTCCCGCGGGCCTTGTAATCCGTGAATTCGTCAAAACTCGCACAACCCGGAGATAGGAGGACGACATCGCCGGGAGACGCAAGCTTCCCGGCCATTGCTACCGCCTCCTTCATAGTGGTTGTAAGCCGCGTTTTGACCACCCCGCCGATGAAGGTATTGATCTTCTCCCTCGCCTCACCGAAAAGGATCAGCTCCCGTACCCGTTCCCGGATCAGGGGGACGAGCGTCTCGAAATCCCCCTCCTTGTCCCGCCCTCCGAGAAGAAGGACAACAGGTTGGGAGAAGCTCTGAAGAGCCCGCATCACAGCTCCGACATTGGTCCCTTTGGAATCGTCATAGAAAAGGACGCCGTTTTTCTCGCCTGCGTATTGGATCCGGTGGGCGATACCGCGGAACCCTTCCACGGTTCGGATGATTTCCGAGGGGGTGCACCCGCACGCCCGGGCCGCAATGATAGAGGCCATCACATTTTCGATGTTGTGGCGTCCTGGGAGCCGGACCATTCCAAGGGGGTATTCTTCACGTTTACCCTCTGGAGACACGTGGACCAGCTTTTCTCTTGCAAGGGACATCCCGCAGGCGACGACGCCGGAGGAGCTGAAGCACTCTATCTGTGCGGGCAGGCGGCCGATCAGCGACTCTGTGGATGTCTCATCGGCGTTGAGTATGGCGAGGTCGGAGGCGGTCTGCCGGAGGAAGATCGATTCTTTGATTCGCCGGTACGCGGCGAAGCTGCCGTGATAGTCGACGTGATCACTGGTGATGTTCAGGAGAAGCGCGATTTGGGGATGGAATGTGCTGGCCCACTGGAGCTGGAAGCTGCTGACCTCGACGACCGCCCAATCCGCCTCCTGAGGGCCGTCGACGTAGCCGATCAGGGGAGCGCCGATATTACCGCCGACAAAAACTTTTTTACCGGCCGTGCGGAGGATTTCCCCGACGAGCGTCGTCACGGTCGTCTTCCCGTTGGTCCCGGTGATGGCGACTATCGGGGTCGAAAGGAACCGCGAGGCCAGTTCGAGTTCACTCAGGATCGGTATTTCCCGCCTGAGCGCCTCCAGGAGAATAGGGTTTGACGGATAGACCCCCGGCGATGGGACAACCAAATCGGCGCCCGTGAGCACCTCCGGTCCGTAGGGGGAGGTGGTCAGATCGGCATGTAGTTTCTTCAGTTCAAAGAGGGTTTCTCCCCATGCTGTTATCGGCTTTTCATCGGTTAGAGCGATTCTGGCCCCCCGGTCTGCGAGAAAACGGGCTGTCGCGCATCCCGTTTTGCCGACGCCGATGATCGCCACTTTTTTGTCATTGAGATTCACGAGCGTCTTCTTACCTCAATTTCAATGTGCTGATAGCCACGAGGGCAAGCAGTATGGAAATGATCCAGAAGCGAACGATCACCTTGGGTTCCGGCCATCCCTTGAGTTCGAAATGGTGGTGGATCGGGGCCATCCGGAAGATTCGCTTGCCGTTGGAGAGCTTGAACCAGCCGACCTGGAAGATGACGGAAATGGTTTCCAGGACGAAGATACCCCCTACGATGGCCAGTAGAATTTCCTGCTTCGTCATGATGGCGACGGCGCCCAGTGATCCGCCCAGAGAGAGGGCGCCGACGTCCCCCATGAAGACCTGGGCGGGATAGGTGTTGTACCAGAGAAACCCGATGCCGGCGCCGACCACCGCTCCGCAGAAGATGGCCAGTTCCCCGGTCCCCGCTACATAGGGGATCTGGAGGTAGGAGGCGATCTTGACGTTCCCGGCGAAGTAGGCAAACAGCAGGTAGGTCATGAAACAGGTGATTGCCGGGCCGATGGCGAGGCCGTCCAGGCCGTCGGTGAGATTGACGGCGTTCGCTGCGCCCACGATGATGAACGTCGATAAAAGGACATACCCCCAGCCCAGGTTGGGGAGTGCGGTCTTGAAGAAGGGGATCGTCACACTGGGGTTGTATCCCGTCTTCATATAGAGGATGAGACTGACGAAGAGTGCGATCGCGATTTCCGCAGTCAGGCGGACCTTGCCCGGCACGCCCCGGCTGTTCTGTTGGGTGAATTTCCGGTAATCGTCGAGAAAACCGATGAGGCCGAATCCGAGCATGACCATGATCACGAGCCAGATATAGCCGATCGTCAGATTGGCCCAGAGCAAGGTGGAGATCGTAACGGCGAAGATGATCAGGATACCGCCCATCGTCGGTGTCCCTTTCTTAATGTGGTGGGAATCCGGCCCGTCCTCCCGGATCGTCTGGCCGATCTGGAGCGTCCGAAGCCTTCTGATCAGCCAGGGGCCGATGACAAAGCAGATAACGAGAGCGGTGATCGCCGCATAGATCGTCCGAAACGTGATGTATCGAAAGACATTGAAGAATGAGTATGTCTCATGGAGCGGATACAAGAGATGAAAAAGCATTTTTCTTTCCTTCCCGGCGCTTCCGGTCTTTATTTTGTGACGGACCTTTACACCGTTTACGGTTTCAGGTCAAATGCCGAAATAATGCTTTCCGTTACCACTTCCATTTTCATCTTTCGAGATCCCTTGATCAGGATCCAGTCGTCTTTTTTCAGAAAGGACCGGAGCGAGGCGAGGATCTCTTCGGGATCATCAAAAAAGGCGATCCTCTCCTGGGGAAATCCCTTCTTCATCGCCCCCGCTGCCGTGGACCGGGAAAGGGGTCCTTTGAGAAAAACCCAATCGACGCCGGTCTTTACAAGTATGAACCCTATCCCCTCATGCAATTCCTGAGCCTGTGTCCCGAGTTCCAGCATATCGCCCAGGATCGCGATGGTTCTGCCTTTTTTCCGCAGCCCCTGCAAAGTCATGAGCGACTCCCGCATCGAGGCGGGATTGGCGTTATAAGTGTCCATGATCACAAAGGCGCCGTTTCCCAGACGACGGATCTCCATCCGTCCAGGAGGAGGGGAAAAGGCAGCAAGGCCCGCGATGATCTCCTCCCGTTCGACGCCCAGCGCCCAAGCGGCGGCGCTGGCGGCCAGGGCGTTTTGGACATTGTGTTGTCCGGGGACGGGCAAATGGACCGGGACCCCGATCCCGTCGATAAAGAGGTTGAAGCGGACCCCTTCCGGTCCCCCCTTTTCCACTCGCCGAGCGGTGATATCCGCGCCTGATTTGAGGCCGAAGGTGATGCAGTCGCCTTGCCGCCGCCGCGCCAGAATTCCGATCGCGTCATCATCGTGATTGATGATCGCGGTCCCCCGTCCCTTCATGACTTGAAAGAGGGCGCCTTTTTCCTCCCGGATCGCTTCGAGCGAACCGAGTCCCTCCAGGTGGGCGGGACCGATGTTTGTAATCAGACCGATGTCCGGTGCGGCGATTGCGGCAAGCCTGGCGATCTCTCCCGGGCTGTTCGTCCCCATCTCGACCACGGCAAGCTCATGCTCATCCCTTATCCTGAGCAATGTTTGGGGAAGACCGATAAAATTATTCAGGTTTCCTTCCGTAGCCAGGATTTTCCTCGAGCGAGCAGCGATCGTAGCGATCATTTCCTTGGTGGTCGTCTTCCCTGAACTCCCCGTGATCGCAACGACCGGGAGGGAGAATCTCTGCCGCCACATGGAGGCAATGTCACCCAGCGCCCGCAGGGTATCCGGAACGCTGATCACCGGCAGATCTTTTATTCCTGCATCTAGTTTTTCAAGATGGTCCGCCCTGATGAGGAGGCCGGCGGCCCCCTTTTCTGCGGCTGCGGCAAGACAGTCATGGCCGTCGAAGCGGTCTCCTGTAAGGGCGATAAAGAGGTTCCCCTCACGGAGTGTCCGTGTGTCCGTAGAGAGACCGCGGCATGACCATTCGGCGTCCCCCTTAAACGGAGACCCTCCCGTCGCCTTCAATATCTTTCCGGCGGAGAGGACCGGCGCTTCCATCGTCATGACCTCTTCCTTCCGACTTGCCAGCGTGTCAGCTCTTCTCTGGCGATTACCCGGTCATCGAAAGGAAACCTCTTAGTGCCGATGATCTGGTAATCCTCATGACCCTTACCGGCGATCAGGACAATATCCTTGGCGTCGGCCATGCCGATTGCCGCGGCAATAGCCTCTTTCCGGTCGGGGATGACGAGATAACCCCGACCGGCCGGATGTCTTGCCGGATCGCCGGCTTCAGTGTACTTCACCATCCGGAGGCCTGTTTCGATCTCCCGAATGATTGAAAGAGGATCCTCGGTCCGCGGATTGTCGGAGGTCACGATCGCCAGATCGCTATAGGCGGATGCGGCCTCGCCCATGAGAGGCCGTTTTCCCCGGTCCCGGTCTCCGCCGCACCCGAAGACGGTAATGATTCTTCCCGTGCGGAAAGTGGAGAGGTTCTGGAGGACCCTTCGGAGAGCGTCGTCCGTGTGGGCGTAATCGACAAAAACGGCGGGCTGCCCCGCTGTATTGACCTTCTCCATGCGTCCCGGGACATGGATCAAAGCCGCGATCCCGTCCCGGATGCACCGTCCGGTGATTCCGAGAGCGAAAGATGCCGCGGCGGCGGCAAGGATGTTGGAGAGGTTGAACCTTCCCATGAGATGGGAGGACACGGAAAGCCTTTCCCCGCTGAGAAGAAGCGTCGCCTTGATGCCGTCAAGGGAAAGATGAAAAGAGGACGCAGTGATGTCACTGGGGGATTCGATGCCATAGGTGAGGCGTTCGCTTCCGACCGCCTGTCCTACCTCATGGAGGATTCGTTGTCCCCAAGGATCGTCGGCGTTGACGATCGTTCTTTGCGGACGGTTTTTCCTCCCGGCGGGGAGCACTTCGGAAAAGAAACGCTTCTTTGCCTGGAAGTAGTTATCCATCGTCCGATGATAATCGAGGTGATCCTGAGTGAGGTTTGTGAAGATTCCCAGATCGAATGCGCAGTCGTCGACCCTCTTGAGATCAAGGGCATGAGAGGAGACCTCAGCGACGATATGGGTGATCCCATGATCCGACATTTCCCTGATGATCTTCTGCATCTCGAAGGATTCCGGTGTCGTGTTGGGTGCAGGGAGCGTCTTTCCTCCGTAACGGTAGTTCACCGTTCCTAGGACGCCTACAGTGAATCCCGCAGTCCGAAGGATTGATTCGAGGAGATAAGTCACCGTGGTCTTGCCGTTGGTTCCCACGACGGCGATAAGGCAGATCCCGGCGGAGGGGTCGTTGAAGAAGTTCTTTCCCAGGATGCCGAGACAGCGCCTGCTGTCCCGGACGCGTACGGCGGTTACACCGGCGGGGGGATGGAACTCACCCTCATGGATAATGAAGCCGGCGCCGTGAGTGAGAGCATCGGCGATGAAATCATGACCGTCTGCTTTTAGACCGGAGATCGCCACGAAGAGGCTGCCTTCGCGGCATTGCCGGGAATCGTAGCAGACCGACGCCACTTCGACGTCTGTTCGCCCGGTGATCTCCAGTGGGTCGATCCCTCTCATCAGCAGCGACAGTTGCATCGGAACCTCTCATGATCCAAGGCTAAAGGTGACGGTGCAGAGGCGGTTCTCCGGCGCAGGGTGGCCGGCCGCCGGTTTTTGCGCTGTCGCCCAGCCACTTCCGATGATTTGGACGTCCAGTCCTTTTTCTTTCGATTTCCTGAGGACCTCACGGATCGACATTCCCCGGAAGTCCGGGATACGGGTATCATCCTCTTCCATGGACGCCTGGACTGCTTGCGGCGCCGGTGCGGACGCTAGCTTTACATTCATATTAACGCCCGGTTTATCATCCTTTTCCTGAATGGGATTGCGGATATTCGTCTTGAAGCGAGTCAGAAGCTGCTCTCCGATATCCCTGAAGACAGGCGCCGCGGCGACCCCGCCCCACCTGTCCCGCTGCGGTTCGTCTAGGATGACCAGAATTGCAACCTGCGGATCATCAGCCGGGAAGAATCCCATGAAGGAGGTCTTCACCCTTTCGCTGGAATAAACATGCCTGGCGAAATCGAATTTCTGAGAGGTTCCCGTCTTTCCGGCGACGGCGATGTTCACGATGCGGGCATTTTTACCTGTGCCGTCTTGCGCACCGACCACGTCGGTCATGATGTGGGTGAGCCTTTTGGCAGTCTCCGGTGAAATGACCCGACGGACCACGGTGGGGTGATAGGCATGGACAAGCTTTCCCTTCCTGTCCATGAGCCCCCGGACGACGTACGGTTTCATCAGGATCCCTTGGTTGGCTATTGCGGAAAGGGCGGTGATGAGCTGAATGGCGGTAACGGAAATGCCCTGCCCGAAAGCAATAGTCGCTGTGTCCACCCGCGTCCAGTTTTCCACCGGCCGGAGCAACCCGCGCACCTCGCCCGGAAGTTCTATTTCTGTCTTAACGCCGAAACCGAAATTGCGGATATACTGATAGAACTTCTGCTTGCCGAGTTTCTCGGACACCTTTACAGATCCGATGTTACTTGAATACTTTAGTATTTCTCTGAAACTCAGGACTCCGTGACGCTTGCGCTGAGCCTCATGGATGACCCGGTCGGCAACCGCATAGTTGCCGTTTTCACAGTTGAATGTGTCCGTTTCTTTGACAACCCCTTCCTCGAGCGCGGCTGCTGCCAGAAAAGGCTTGAAGGTGGAGCCGGGATCGAAGCTATCGGTGATGGCCTTGTTCTTCCCTGTAGCGGGGTTGACCGTGGAGAAGGTGTTGGGATCGAATCCCATTTCATTGGCCAGTGCCAGGATTTCACCCGTACGGGGATCCATGACGATGGCGACGCCCCCCTTTGCCCCCTTGGCCTTTACTGCCGCTTTAAGATTGGATTCCACGAGGTGTTGGATGCGGCTGTCGATGGTCAGAACGAGGTTATAATTCTCTTTCTGGGCTGCTTCAGGCATCTCCACACGGGGATAAAGCCTTTTCCCCTTGGCGTCCCGCGTCCAGAGCAGTTTTTTGGGGTTGCCCTTCAGCAACTGGTCATATTTCAGTTCCAGCCCCTCCAAACCGTTGGCGTCTACGCCGACGAAACCGATCAGGTGGCCGGCCAGTTCTCCGGAGGGATAGAAGCGCTTCGGCTCCTTCACGATAAAAATCCCATCGATGCCCAGTTCCCGCACACGACCGGCCTGTTCGGGGTCGATCTGTCGGGCGATCCAGCAGAAGTTCTTGGCGCCGGACAGTTTCTTTTGGATAAGAGCCCTGTCCGTACGAAGGACAGAGGCAAGGGTCTTGGCCACTCCGCCGGGATTATCGATCTTGGATGGGTCGGCGCACACGGAATCGGCCATGATGGTTGCGGCGAGTTTGTCTCCGTTCCGGTCGAAGATGATCCCGCGGTCGGGCTGGAGTTGGAGGGCCTGGGTATGCTGTTTTTCGGCGAGGGCCTTCAATGACTTGCTGGAAAGAATCTGGAGCTGAAAGGCCCGTGAACCGAGGGCGATGAAGAGCACCAGGAAGAAGGCCAGAAGGGTGGCGATCCTAAATTTCAACCATTTTCTGGATTCGCTGCTCATTTGATGAGAATCACCTGTTCTCTTCCCGGATACGTCATCTGCAGTTTTTCCCTGGCGATGGTTTCGATCCGCTGGGGTGATTTGAGGGTGGCGAGCTCGACCTTCAGCTTCGCCTGCTCTTCTGTCAGCTGTTCCCGGCTGCTCAGCTCCCGGGCAATCTGATACTCCAACTCGGTCATGTGGATATGGCTCCAGACATAGATAAGCAGCACCATCATCAAAACTGTAGCGATAAAGATCCACATGGAGTAACCGGCGTCGCCGGATGTTCTGTCCCGATCATGGACTGTATGTCTGAGGACCTCTACGGCTTCCATAGTCATATCCTTTCCGCGGTTCTAAGTTTTGCGCTTCTTGAACGAGGATTGTCATGAATTTCCGCCTCGCCGGGAGTCTCCGGTTTTCTCGTCAGAACCTTGAGGGTCGGTTTCAGGCCGCAGGCGCATAAAGGAAGATCAGGGGGACAGATACAGCCCTTTTCCCCGGCACGGAAGGCATTCTTGACAATCCGGTCTTCCAGGGAATGAAATGAGATCACCGAGAAGCGCCCACCAGGCTTGAGCCGTTTCACCCCATCGGTCAGTGCCCTGGCAAGGCAGGCGAGTTCGTCGTTGACGGCGATCCGAAGGGCCTGAAAGGTCCGGGTCGCCGGATGGATCCTCTGGCGTCCCGCTTTGTGGGGAAACATCCGGACCACTAAGGAGGCCAAGTCGGCCGTCGTCCTTATGGGAGAATGATTCCTGCTTTCCACTATGGACCGGGCGATGCGTCTTGCCATCCTTTCCTCGCCGTAATCCCTGATGATCCTCTCCAGCTCCTCCCCGGGGAGCGTCTGGATGAGATCATAAGCGCTGTTTCCCCAACTGCTGTCCATCCGCATATCCAAGGGGGCGTCCATGGAAAAGCTGAATCCCCTCTCCGTTGTATCCAACTGATGGGAGGAGACCCCCAAATCCAGGAGGATCCCATCCACTTTTCCTATGTTCCTTTCAGCCAGTATCGCGTTCATGTCGGCGAAATTTCCTTTCACCAGGATCTTTCTTTTTCCGAACGGGGCCAACCGCTTCTCCGTTTCCCGGAGCGCATCTCCGTCGGCGTCGATTCCGATCAGAAGACCGTCAGGCGCCGTGCTGAGTAGAATAGCTTCAGCGTGTCCTCCGCCCCCCACCGTGCCGTCCACGTAGATGGCCCCCACCCGGCAATGCAGGGACCTGATGACCTCTTTGACCATAACCGGCGTGTGGAACACTGCCATTCCCCGGGCCTTTCATATTCCGAGATCCGCCATATAGTCGCTGAAGCCATCCAGGTTGTCGCCGCTCTTTTTCATTTCCTCTTCAAACCTTTCCTTGCTCCAGATCTCGATGACCTTGATCATGCCTGCCAGGACGATCTCCTTGTCCAGATTCGCAAATTCCCTGAGGTTGGGGGGGATGAGTATCCGCCCTTGACTGTCCAGTGTGCAATCGACTGCTCCCGACATAAAGAACCGCTGAAATGCGCGTACTTCTTTCCGCAGGAGCGACTGATGGGAAACCTTCTCCTCGATCACCCGCCACTCATCGTAAGGGAAGACCATCAGATAACCGTCCCAGTTCGTGATCACCAGGCGGTTGTCGTATTTCTCACCGAACACCTCGCGGAGTCGTGACGGGAAAATGACTCTCCCTTTGTCATCTATGGTGTGGTAATATTGCCCCCGGAAGACGGACATTTTGGATTTTCCCTCCACTATGAACCACTTTACTCCACTTTGAGGTCAAGATAGAGGAGGAAATTCGCTTTGTCAAGAAATTTTTTTACTTTTTTTGTCTTTTAATCTTATATTTTGAGACGGCTTGGTTGTGCGCGTCGAAGCTGGCGGAAAATTGATGTGATCCGTCATTTTTCGACACGAAGTAGAGGTAATTGACGTTGGCGGGATAGAGGGCGGCCCGGAGGGAATCGATTCCGGGATTGGCGATCGGTCCGGGCGGCAGGCCGTCGATCAGGTAGGTATTGTAAGGCGTGCTTTTTTTCAAGTGACTTCGCAGGACTGTTTTTACGGGGGTGCCTGCCTGTTCGAGGTGGTAGACGGCGGTCGGATCGCTCTGCAGTTTCATCCCGCGCTTCAGACGGTTGTGGAAGACAGCGGAGATGAGCGGTTTTTCATCCTTACTTCCCGATTCCTTGCCGATGATCGAGGCGAGGGTCAACCACTCGTTGAGGGTCAGACCGATCTTTTCCGCCCGGTTCCTCATCGCTGGCGTGATCTCTTTCCAAAATTGCCGGACGATGATCCGGATGACCTCTCTGGTGGTCATGGATCGGTCGAATTGATAGGTCTCGGGGAAGAGGTATCCTTCTATGCTCTCCGCCTCGATACCGAGCGATCCCAGGAACTCCCTGTCGACGGCAAGGGCCATAAATTCCTTCTCGTTGATGAGTTTTTCGGCAAGAAGCCGCTTGGCAACATCGTTCAACGTAATGTCCTCGGGCAGCATCAACGTATACGACTTGATCTCGCCCCGGACCAGCTTGGCGAGGATCTCCGACGGTGATTGTGAACCGGCGAACTCATATTCGCCCGCCCGAATGTGTCTGGTCGCTCCTTTTGCTAGGGCGAGCAACCAGAAAAAGGGACGGTTTGCAACAAGCCCCGCGTCGTTCATGATCTCCGTGATCCGGAAAAAACCGGCCCCCTTGGGGATATCGATGATCTTCGTGGCGGTAAGGCGGTCAACGGGTAACGTGGCATAGCGGAAAAAGGCGACGCCGGTCAGGGTTGCGACCAGGATGAGCAGGAGGGCCGTTTCCCGCCGGTGCACCGAAGCAGTCTTCAGTATCCGGTTAATTATCTTCATCTGTCTTAGAGGAATTGTCCGCTTTTCCCCCGCTCCCTACCGCGTCGAGGTACCCTTGAAGGATGATGGAGGCGGCGATACGATCAACAACTTCCCTTTGTTTCTCCCTGCGCATGCCCCTCTGGCGGAGAAGCTCCTCCGCCTCCTTGGTGGAGAGGGCTTCGTCCCAGCGGATGACGGGGAGGGAGAAACGCATCTCCAGTCTCCGGACGAACCGGTTGATCTTTTCGCACTGGATCCCTTC
>PNOO01000043.1 GCA_013824905.1 Syntrophus sp. (in: bacteria)
CTCCGCTACCACGGGATGGCGCCGATCGTGAGCCACCTCCTCAAAGAGGGACTCATTGAGGCCGTTGCCTACGACCAGATCGAGACCTTCGAGGCCGGCGTCCAGTGGGCGCGGACCGAAGGGATCATCCCCGCCCCGGAGACGAACCACGCCATCGCGGCGGTCGTCGCGGAGGCCAGGCGCGCAAAGGAGGAGGGGAAGGAGAGGACGATCCTCTTTAACTTCAGCGGCCACGGGATGGTCGATATGGCCGCCTACGACGCCTACCTCGCCGGCAAGCTGATTCCCTATCAACTTCCCGACGTGGAGATCCAGCGGGCGCTCAAGGCGATCGAGGGGTTCCCGAAGCCGTAATCGGTTCCCTGCGGTTCCTACGCATTCTGTTCGTTCTCTCCGCAGCACAGCATCCTCAATGCCTTCTTTTGGGATCGCCCCGACCGGGGCGGTCCCAAAATTCGACACCGAGGGGAGGGTCAATTGCCCCCCTTCCGTTCCGCAATTCTCGGCGCCGACAGCCGGGAGGCCCTCACGGGCAATGACGGTCCTTTTTTCCGATTTTCGTTGACATTTTGAGCCGGTTTCAATAGATTGCCGGGAAAACAGGAAGGGGCCAGCGCGATGGACAATCCCCCCGGAGGAGGTTTACATTGAAATCGACAGCAGAATGGATCGGCGGCAAGGGCTTCAGGGAGGCGGTCTTCGAGCTGGTCCGGCTTGCCGCCTGCGAGCTTCCCACCGACGTCGAGAAAGCCCTGCGCGAAGCCCAGGCAGCGGAAGAGCCCGGCTCCTCCGCTGAACTCACCCTTTCCCTCTTCCTGGAGAATATCGCGATGGCCAAGGAAAGACAGGCCCCCGTCTGCCAGGATACGGGGCTGCCGATCTTTTTTATCAACCAACCGGAAGGCGTCTCCCGGCGGTTGATCACCCGGGTTTGTCAGGACGCGGTCGCCTGGGCAACGACGAAACAGTATCTCCGGCACAACGCCGTGGATTCCGTGACCGGCAAAAACAGCGGCAACAACATCGGCGAGGGGTTCCCTGCCGTCTATTTCACGGAGTGGGACGATCCCGCCGTAGAGATGGCCCTTATCCTCAAGGGCGGGGGGAGTGAAAATGTCAGCAGTCAGTACAGTATGCCTTACGCCCCTCTTGATGCGGGTCGTGACATCGAGGGGGTTCGTCGTGTAGTGATCGATGCCGTGCGCCGTGCCGAAGGGAAGGGCTGCCCGCCCGGCATTCTGGGGGTCTGCATCGGCGGCGACCGCGGAGGAGGGTATGCCGAATCCAAGCATCAACTCCTGCGCCGCCTCGAAGATGTCAATCCCGATCCCATCCTGGCCGAACTGGAAGGACGTATCCTGGCCGACGCCAACCGTCTGGGTGTCGGCCCTCTGGGGCTGGGCGGAAAGACCACCCTGCTGGGAGTGAAGATCGGCAAACTCCATCGCGTGCCCGCCTCCTATTTCGTTACTATCAGCTATATGTGCTGGGAGAACCGGCGAAGGTCCATCCGGATCGAGCCGGACGGGACCTGGCGCATCACGGGATGAGGGATAAAGAGATGATTCATCTGACGACACCGATTTCAGAAGAGGAGATCCTCCGGCTACATGTGGGAGACGCAGTGCAGCTTTCGGGCATTGCGACGACCGGTCGAGATGCGGCGCACAAATACATGGTCGAAAAACTGATCGAGGCTCCCCGACCCCTCCCGCCCGCGGACCAGACGCTCTATGACGAGCTTCAGTCGTTTCTTCAGGGCGGCGCCATCTACCACAGCGGTCCCATCCTGCGCAGCGAGGAAGGTCGCTGGAGCTTCGTCTCTTCCGGGCCGACGACGAGCATCCGTGACGAGATCTATCAGGACAAAGTGATCGCCGCCTTCGGTCTTAGGGTCGTGATCGGCAAGGGGGGCATGGGTCCACGCACCCTGGAGGCTTGTAAACGGTACAAGGCCGTCTTCCTGCACGGTATCGGCGGGGCGGGAGTCTACAATGCCGCTTCGGTTGTCGAGGTGCTGGACGTCTTCAAAAAGGAGGAGTTCGGTCTGCCTGAGGCCTTCTGGAAGATCCGGTTCGACAGGTTCACCGGGATCGTGACCATGGATGCCCACGGAAAGAGCCTCCACGACGACCTCGCCCAGGAGTTCGACCGGAATTTCGCAAAGATCATCAAGGGGGGTTGAGCTTACCCGAATGTGATCAGGATGCGTTTTCATAAAGGACGCCAATCGCTGATCGTGAAGCGACAGCTGCAGAGGTATTTCCAATGAATCCATCCCTGCGTTCCGTTTATCTATCCGTTGCGGCCGCCTTTGTGCTCTGGTTTTTCATCTTTGCATATCCGGTCGGGAATTTCTGGATTAAGCTGATCTTTTCTGCTTCGCTACTGGCCACGGTCGGTCTGATCGCCAGCCGTCGCGAGTTGAAGGCTCTTTTTACATTCAAAATAAGACATCTGTGGGTCGGGATTGTTTCTGCGCTGTTCCTCTACGGGATCTTCTGGGTCGGAAAGGAGGCGGCGACTTTCCTCTTCTCCTTTGCTCCCGGTCAGATTGCCTCGGTCTACGCAACCAGGACCCAGCTTGATACCGTACTCATCGGGCTTTTCCTTATGTTTCTCATGGGACCGACGGAGGAGATCTACTGGCACGGTTTCGTCCAGAGGCGCCTCGTCGAAAGGTACGGTGCAAGTGCCGGGATTCTGGGGACAGCCGCTATATATGCCCTGGTCCACGCTGTTTCCCTGAATCCCATGCTGATCCTGGCGGCCGGGGTCTGCGGTCTCTTCTGGGGTCTCCTCTACCAGTACGAGCAGAACTTGATTCCGCTGATCATCTCTCATTCCCTCTGGGATGTCCTGATCTTTGTCCTTTTTCCAATGACCTAGGATGTCTTTTTAATGAAATCGTATCGAGATCTGTTGACAAGATGTCCTCGGCTTGGCGGCGAAGTCCCTTTTTCCTATTGTGAACGGGAGGCAGGGGAGTTCCCTTGCCGGCAGATCGTCCGCTGTTGGGAGGCCGGATTCCCGGTGGAGGCCTACCTTCGCGAAACCTTGACGAAGGAGATCTGGGAACGCTTCTGCAGCCAGATTCCGAAGGAACGGATGACGACGCTGATCGACCTCGTCGAGGCGGCGAAGCGGCGGCGAAAGGAGCGTGAATGACGCGATGTTGGCTTGTCCGGGGAGCAGTTAAACGAAAGCGCCACAGGGTTAAAGATGGACCTTTTCGATCAGCAGGATGAGAGGGATAACCGGCCTCTGGCCGATCGGATGAGGCCCCGGAGCCTCGATGAGTATGTGGGCCAGGGTCACCTCCTCGCTACGGATGGACTTCTCCAAAGAGCCGTCCGGGAGGACCGGATTTTTTCCGTCATCTTCTGGGGGCCGCCCGGCTCGGGGAAGACGACTCTTGCCCGGATCTTGGCCCAGGAGACAAAATCCCGCTTCATCAGTTTTTCAGCGGTCCTCGCCGGCGTGAAGGAGATCCGGGGCGTCGTCGAGGAGGCTGCCGAGCAATGGCGCCAGCAACGGCGACAGACGATTCTCTTCGTGGACGAGATCCACCGCTTTAATAAGGCCCAGCAGGACGCTTTCCTTCCCCATGTGGAGAGCGGCCTGATCACCCTCATCGGCGCCACAACGGAGAATCCCTCCTTTGAGGTGATCGCCCCGCTCCTTTCGAGGATGCGCGTCCTTACCCTGAAACCCTTTACTGAAGAAGACCTTACCCTGATTGTCCGGAGAGCCCTCGCCGACTGCGATAGGGGGCTTGGCCGGTTTGAACTTGAGATCGATCCGGACGCGTTGACGCACATCGTCTGGTCTGCCGACGGGGACGCCCGTTCTGCCCTGAACAGCCTCGAAGCGGCGGCGTCGCTTGTGGCCGGGGTGGGAGAGACTGAACAGCGGATCACCCGGACTTTCGTCGAGGAGGCGATCCAGAAAAAGGCCCTGCAGTACGACAAGAGCGGGGAGGAGCACTACAACCTCATCTCGGCCCTCCACAAGAGCCTTCGGGGGAGCGACCCCGATGCGGCTCTCTACTGGTTGGGCAGGATGCTGATGGCGGGAGAGGAGCCGCTCTACATCGCGCGGCGCTTGATCCGTTTCGCCTCAGAGGACGTCGGTAACGCCGATCCACGGGCGCTTGCTGTGGCCATCGACGCGATGCAGGCCTTCCATTTTCTCGGCTCACCCGAAGGGGAGCTGGCACTGGCCCAGGCGGTCGTCTACCTGGCCACTGCCCCGAAGAGCAACGCCCTCTATGCCGGCTACGGCCGTGTACGGGATGCGATTGCCAAGACCGGGACCCTGCCCGTCCCACTCCCTATCCGGAATGCCCCTACGAAATTGATGAAGGATCTGGAGTACGGCAAGGGTTACCTCTATGCCCACGATTATACCGAGGCCTATGTCCCCCAGGACTACCTCCCGGATGAGCTCCGGGGGCAAGGACAGTTCTACCGTCCTACCGAAAGGGGGTACGAGAAGATCATTGGGGAGAGGTTGGAGCAGTGGCGACGGATCCGCGAGGCAAATGCCAAAAAAGACAAGACCTGAAAAAAGCACGGGACGTTTCTGTGAAAATCACTGGCGGGTCTATGCCATTTCGTTGAAATGCCGAGCGATCGCCGGCATGATACTGGCATAAATTCAGTGAGTGCAGAATGACCGATCGCTGAGGTCGTCCGATGGGGATATAGGCAGGATTTTAATGCAAAACGGGGAGGTTCCGTGAACCTCCCCGCATCCAGGATGGAAAAAATTTCTGACTTTCCCTTGGTCATTTTACTGTCGGCTGATCGTGCCCGCGTTCAGTCAACAGGTCTCTTTAGGCTGTATATTAAGCAACCCCTGTGCCAGTTACGAAAATATTTTTTATCATATTGGAATCAGATAAGAAACCAGAGATGAGGAGATGCCGACCCTCCTGTCGGCTGAAGGATGCCGGCGGCAAGAATTGTCGCCTCGTCCGGGGTTTCCTGTATAAAATATCATTATATCAAATACTTACATTCAATAACCGTTTGTGCGCAGAGATCGACAAAAATGTCGAAAATCCCTTGCCCTGCCTTTTCTTTTATCCAACGTCATCCGGCGATACCGTTCCTTTCCGTCCGGCGGCCGCCGGGAAAGAAATCGTTGACTTTCCGGGGGAATTGCCTATGATCACACATTCCCCCGTTGCAACCATGGATATGCGTTATGAGCTCTGAAGGAAAGATCATATGGCAGCACGCACACCCCGGTAATAACCGTCCCTTTATCCAGCCCCTGGCTGTGGCCCTCGTCTGCGCCGTCTTTATTGGTCTCATCCTGACGATGGGAGTCATGGACCTTCGACGGAGTGAACAGACCCTCGAGGGATTCATGGAAAATCAGGGTCTGCGAATTATCGGCGTGGTGGAGCGGCTTGCCATGGAAAATCTGAAAACCATGATCCAGGCCTCCCAGAAGGCGAGCGGGAGCGCTTTCCGCCCCCTGACTGAACAGGTCCTCTCCCCGCAAGTCTTCTTCACCCAAAAGGTCGTCGAGATGGCGCGTGAGATCGACAACCAATGGAAGACGGAGCATCTCAGCGCGAGCTATATCCGACGGTACGCGCAGGAAAAAAACCTCTGGCTTGTCGCTGTCCTTAATGCCTGGGGAGAGGTCATCTTCGCCAGCAGATCGTTTTCGGACGAGCCGGGCAGAGGCAAAACGTCTGAGGCGAGGGGAAGCGGACGGGAGAGAGACGGCGATCTCTTGACCAGGCTTGGTCGACTCAAGAATGTCGGCTTTATTGCCCTGCAACGGCCCGACGGCAGCGGGACCATCGTCATCGCCCTGGATCAGGACAGCGCACACTACTGGGGGACGAGAGTCTCCGTGGAAAAAGCGATCGAAAAACTTGGGGAAGGGCAGGGACAGGGTCTCATCTATCTCACCGTTCGGGACAAGAAGCGACTGCTGTTGGGAAATGCCGGAAAAGTGCCTGAAGAGTTAATAGAAAATCCTCTGGTTGCAAATATCCTGGGTGGAACACAGAAGATCGAGAGCCGGAAGGTCCTCAACGACGGCAGGAGCATCCTCGAGATCATCGCCCCCTTGCGTTTGGACAATCAGGTCGCCGGAATCATCCGCCTCGGTCTGGAGCGGGGAAATACCGATCAGATCCTCAATGAGAACCAGCGGAACATCTTTGTATTTCTCGCCCTGATCGTCCTGATTACGCTATTGTCGATGTGGCTCCTCTATCACGACCAGAACCGTCACCTCGCGGGGATCGTCGAGATGGAACGACAGCTCGAGAAGGCGGAGCGTCTCTCTTCCCTCGGGCAGCTTGCCGCCGGTGTGGCCCACGAGATCAGGAACCCTCTTAATGCGATCAGTATGGCAAGCCAGCGGCTAAAGCGGGAATTCATGCCGGCCGATGAGCAGAAAATTAAGGAATTCGACATCATAACCGGCGTGATCCGGGATGAAATCCGCCGTCTTAATGGGATTATCGAGGAGTTTCTCACCTTCTCGAAGAGCCGAAAGCTGGAACTCCGCGACTGTCCCATCCAAGAGGTTCTCCAGAAGATTGTCCACCTGATCTCTGCGGATGCCGTCTCAAAGGGGATCGCTATTCGGACCGACTGGGAAGAGAGACCGGTTGTCATCCCAATGGATATGGACAAACTCCAGCAGGCTTTCCTCAATTTTGTAAAAAACGCGATGGAGTCGATCAGCGGTGAGGGAAGCATCACCCTCTCCATCCGAAAACCGGCAAAGGGACGGGTAGGCCTCCGGATCACCGACACAGGGTGTGGGATGACGACCCAGGAGGTTGAGCGGATTTTCAATCCCGAATACACGACAAAAGAGAAGGGATTGGGGCTCGGACTCCCCCTCGCCCATGAGATCATACGCGGGCATGGCGGTGAGATCCGTGTCCTGAGTCGCAAAGGGGAGGGAACGACCTTCGAGATCTTGCTTCCTGTGGAAAGGCATAATGACGCCAAGGGGGCAAAGGCGGTATGAAGAAACTCAACATTCTTGTTGTGGAGGACGGTCATTCGCAGCGTGAGATGCTCCGGGACTTTCTCAGGAAGGAGGGCCACACTGTCGGCGAGGCCGAAAACGGCGACGAAGCGATCCGGCGGGTCCGGGAGGGGCACTACGACCTGATCCTTCTGGATTACAAGATGCCGATGATGAACGGAATGCAGGTCCTCCAGGCGGTCAAAGGGATCAACCCGGAGATCGACGTCGTTATTATTACGGCCTATGGGACAATTGAAACGGCCGTCGATGCGATGAAGGCCGGAGCGCTGGACTACATCACCAAACCGGTGGAGTTCGACGAACTCCTGCTCTTGGTAGATCGCGTCTCCGAACGGCGGACGCTCCTGAAGGAAAATGAGATCCTTCGTGAGCAGCTCGGCGAAAAAGGGGTGACGACCGACCGGATCATTTACAAAAGCCCGCAGATGAGCGCCCTGATCAACATGGCGGGCCGTGTAGCAGTAAGTCGCGCCACAGTCCTTTTGCAGGGAGAAAGTGGGACGGGAAAGGAGCTCCTGGCCAGATTGATCCACAACCTGAGCCCACGCTCCACCCGGCGGATCATCGCCATGAACTGCGGCGCCCTGCACGAGAATCTCCTGGAGAGCGAGCTTTTCGGTCACGAGAAGGGGGCCTTCACCGGGGCGACGGCCCGGCGGATAGGCCGCTTCGAGGAGGCGGACGGCGGGACCCTTTTCCTTGATGAGATCGGCGAGCTGTCGCAAGCGGTCCAGGTCAAGCTCCTCCGTTTCCTCCAGGAGCACGAGTTCCAACGTCTCGGAGGAAACCAGACGTTTCACACGGATGTCAGGGTGATCAGCGCGACCAATCGGGACTTAGGGCAACGGGTGAAGGAAGGGGACTTCCGGGAGGACCTCTTCTACCGGCTGAACGTCGTCATGATATCCATCCCGCCGCTCCGGGAACGGAAGGAGGATATCCCCCCCCTGATCGATCATTTCCTGAGACAGTATGCAGAGGAAAACGGCAAGGGGATCGCAGGCATCAGCAGCGAGGCACAGGATGTCCTCCTCAAATATGACTATCCCGGCAATGTCAGGGAGCTGGAAAATATCATTGAGCGGGCAGTCGTCATCGCCCGGGATGCCGTGATCTCTATTGAGGATCTTCCCTTCCGCGATACGATGGAAGAGGACCAGGCCGGCGGGAAGTCCGAAGAGGGTCTCCTCCGCGGCTCCATCGACGAGTTGGAGCGGAAGCTGATCGTCGAGGCGATGGAGAAATGCGGCGACCACCAGACCCGTGCCGCGGAACTCCTTGGCATCAGCGAACGGATGCTCCGCTACAAGCTTAAGAAATATGGCCTGAAGTCGCCATAATGAACCACAATCCTCATCGACGAAAAAGGGAAGATCATGGAGACCTGGTACAAGGTCAGCCCGGAGGACACGGTCCCCAAGGCCCTTGCGGCCCTGGGGGCGGCTTGAGAAACGCCGCCGGATCTCTCAGATGGACCTGTGGAAAACGGCGTTGCCCGGCCCTTGATCAGATCTTCATGAGAGCTTTTTTACTTTTCCCGCTGATGAGCGTCTCCAACTTTCCCACATACTGCCTCATCTGCATGGCCTGGGCGCTCAACTCCTCCGAGGCCGACGCTGCCTCTTCCGCATTGGCGGCATTTAACTGAATCGTCTTATCCATCTCCTGAATGACCGTATTGATCTGTTTGATCCCCTGAGATTGCTCGCCTGATGCCGCCGCTATTTCGCCGACAAGGTCGACCACTTTTTGGCTGCCGGCGCCGACCGTCTTAAACTCCTCGCCGGTTTTTCGAGCCAGTTCGTGCCCCTCTTTGACCTTCGAGACGGTCCCCTCGATCAGGGTTGCCGTGTTCCTGGCCGCTTCCGCCGCCCGAATGGCCAAATTTCTCACCTCATCGGCAACAACGGCAAACCCTGCCCCCGCCTCACCGGCGCGGGCGGCCTCCACCGCCGCATTGAGGGCCAGCAGATTGGTCTGAAAGGCAATCTCGTCGATCGTCTTGATGATCTTGGCGGTTTCTTCACTGGCCAGAGAGATCTCCTGCATGGCCCCCATCATGCTGCTCATGGAGGCATCGGCTTTATTTATGGATGTCCATGTTTCATTGGAGAGCTGTTGTGCGTGCTGTGAATTGTCGGTATTTTGCATTGTCATCGAGGCAATCTCTTCGATGGATGCCGATGTTTCCTCCACCCCCGCGGCCTGTTCTGAAGCCGCCTCCGCCAGTGATTGGCCGGCCGACGCGATCTGTGCCGAGGCCGAAGCGACCTGTTCGGCGCTGTCCGACAGCTCTTGGATGATGTTGTTTACGGGACGGATGACCAACAGTCGGATAAGGAAGGCAAGCGCCGCCATGACAATGAGAAATCCTGTCGTTCCGATGAGGATGTTCTTGTTGCGGAGGCCGGCAAGATGATTTGTCATCTGATCGGTGTTCTGCCGTAACATTATTCCTCCCAAGACTGGCCGGCTTGCGCCGTGGCAATGCTGACAACGGTCTTCGTTCACCACGGGGCGCAGAAGGCTAAGATATTGTCTCCCTGCGATGGTCTCTTCATACCCCCGTCCTGACGATTTGCCGTCACGCAGCAACTGATCGAGCGCTGCCGTCAGTTCCGAGGATTTCACCTCTTTGCTTATATCCGTACCCACCTTTTCCTGTTGCGAGGAATAGGTGCAGAGCTTATCGATCCCGAAAACGAATACGTCCGCGTCCTTCAGGCTCTTCCTGAAGCCCTCCATTTGACCCCTGACCGTCTTATCGTCACCCACGGCCATCGGATAGACCATGCTGTTGTACACTGTATCGGCCAGGGCCTGAGCGGAATTCCGACATTCCGCTATGATGCTCATTCGCTGATCACGGTAATTGGTAAAGACGATGGATGCGAGTATCGCCAGGAACATGACTGCGAGGGCGCCGACTATCTTCACTTGCAGGCTGACTTCTTTCATCAGTGGGCGCCGCCGAACAGGACGGGTTTATAATTGAACGCCGCTACGCGGTCTTTGGCGTGGCAGGTCTCACAATCCTTCGTATCAAGACGCCTCTTGATATCCTTCGGATTGCTTGACGACGCGTGGCCGCTTCCCGGTCCATGGCAGGCCTCGCAACCCAGGTTTTTGAGATCCGGGGTCTCGGCTTCAGATTTGAATCCGCCCGCTTTCCCGTAGCCTGTGGTGTGGCATTCATAGCATTTTTTTAACTCCTCTGCGGTCAGCCCTTTTTTCATTCGGGTGATGCTTTTAAAGGAACTGCTCATTTTTGAGTGGGTGATGAAGCGGGTATGCTCCTTTTCATGGCATCCCTTGCAGATTTCCGTCCCGACGTAGGTCTTGGATTCTCCCTGGGCCTGAGCGGAGAGTGTGGGCAATAGAAGATAGAATAAGGAGAGCATGCACAGAAATATTGTTCTGAACGACGGTTGGAACGGCTCCAAAATCACCTTCATTTTCCCTCCTTAAAGTATCGTAATGTCCTCAAAAATCAATATTCACAAAAAAGCAAACTCAGAGAGGAAACCGGCCTGTCTTTGTGCATAAAAAATTTTCGGCAGTCCACTTCTTCATGTAATGTCATCGTCACGCCGATTGTGATTTATGATGATATTCGGCATATTTGTTACAAAACTTTAGAAAAAAAGAGAATGATTCCCAAAGAAGGGAGAAAATGATGAAACGACAGAGAACGGATTCTTTTAGATACAGTGTCATAAATAGGACACATCGTGACCCCCCTTATGCTATAGGGTTATGAGATATTTTTATTGTGTCATTCTCAGTGTAATGGAAAGGGGAGTCGATCAGAATCTGAATTGAAAAAGATTCATTTGTAACGTATCTGGGGAATCCGTCAGGGATAGCTTGTTGCGGCGCCCATCCCGTATGACATTCAACGTCGGGGGGGCGATTTGCCAGCCTTCCGGGCCATGATTTACCAGGGCGGTGTTATCCTGAAATTGCTGAATGGTCATAGAGGACCTGAATGCAAATTGCAGGAAGAAATACACTCCGCAAGCCACACCTCCCGCAGCAAATGTGATCGTAATCCTTGTTTCCGCTCTTGCCTCTGACACCAAAAGGGGCAATGAAAACAACTGAACCGAAATGATCAGAGCGATTAGTGCGCCGGTGGTTTTTTTCATAGTCACAATCTTTTATACTACGTTAACGCATCTGCCTGCATTATAATAAGGCCATCGTTTCTCGGGGCAGTCATTTCCTGGGTGGAGATCCTGCATGACTATTTACCCTTCTCCATTTTTGAGAATTTTACGCCGATCAGTGAGGCGATGACCACCAGGATTGTGGAGATGAAGATCATCAGGATGCCCAAGGCGGAGAGCCTGCCCCACAGGCCGTCTTCGGCGAACCGGAGGATCTGTACGGCGAGGACCTCCGTCCCCGGCCGGGAGAGAACGACGGAGAGGCTGAGCTCCCGGACGAACATGGTGGCCATCAGGATCCATCCGGAGACGATGCCCGGTATCAGCAGCGGGATGACGATCCGCCGCATGGTGTAGAGGGGACCACCGCCGCAAACTCGGGATGATTCTTCCAGATTGCTGTGGATCTGGACGAAGGCGCTGGTGAGCGGTCGGATGCCGTAAGGAAGATAGGTAGCGATGTAGCCGATGAGCAGGGCCCAGATCGTCGCGTACAGGGGTGTCCGGACGAAGAACCACATAAACCCGATACCGACGACGATTCCGGGGAAGGAGAAGGAGAGGAAACTCAGGGATTCTAAAAAACCGGAGCCCTTCGTACGGACCTTGACGATGACATACGAGACGAAGAAAGCAAGGACCATACCCAACGTCGCCCCGCCGATGCCGAGGTAAAGACTGTTCTTCAAGGAGAGAAGGGAAACGGGGTCTTTGAGGACCGCGATCCAGTGCTTCCAACTCATCATCGCGAAGGCCTTTGCGCTCGGCACCATGGAGTAGGGAACCAGCGACGTGTAGAACAGGACGAGAACCGGCAAGACGATCAGGATGAAGGAGAGAAGGCCGACGATTCCGAAGAGCGGATACCGGGCCCCTTTGAGATCGATCACCGTCGGTCGGTAGCCCCGGCTGGAGATCGTCACGTATTTATCGCCCTCCCGGGTCAGGTGCCGGTAGAGGAAGATGAGCGTGATGGAGGCTGCCAGGGCGCTCATCCCCACCGCCGCCGCCATTCCGTAGTCAGTGGCGTACCCGGTGGCAACGATGCGGTAAATGTGGGTGGCCAGTACATAGATCCGTCCCGGCATGCCGATGACCGAGGGGACGGCGAAAGAGGCCAAGCTTCGGACGATGACGAGCGTCGCGGCGGCTAAAATGGCCGGCCGGAGGACCGGCAGGGTCACCCTCGTCAACGTGCGCAGGTTCGAGGCCCCGCAGACCTTGGAGGACTCCTCCAGGGAAACGTCGAAGGCCGACATCGCCGGTGCGATGACCAGGTAGGCGATGGGCAGATCCAGGAGCCCCTCCACGAGGATCATCCCCTGCATCGTATAGATGTTCAGCGCCGCCCCCTCAATGCCGAAGATCTGTCTGAGGAAGAGGTTGATCATGCCGTTCGACGGGTTCAGGAGGAGAACCCAGCTCACTGCGAACAGGATGTGCGGAACCATCATCGGGAGGAGGGAGATGATTCTAAAGAGGTACTTGAAGGGGATGTTGGTCCGGGTGTTCAGGTAGGCCAGAAATAGGGCCAAGAGGGTGGCGACGGCGGCGGAGCCGATAGTGAAGATGATCGTATTGAGGAGGATCTCGGCGAACGCGGGATCAGTATAGGCCTTGACGTACTTCGAGAGGGTGAAGCTGCCGAAGGCGCCGAGCCCCTCGCTGAAGCTTCCCAGGAGAAGCATGACGACGGGGCAGACCGTGAGAAATCCGACAATCACGATCAGGCTCGGCGTCAGGGCCGTTCTTGTCTTGTGCATCGCTCGTTACCCGTTCAATTCAAGAGAATGGAGCAGTGATGCGGGTCAAAGTGAAGCGCAATCTCCTCGCCTTCCCTGACTGCGGTTGTCGGTTCGATCCGGAAGATCAGGAGGGTCTCTCCAACCCGGATCTCCCCTTCATAGGCGTCTCCGACGAAGACCAGGGATTCAACCCTGCCCCTGAAGATGTTGCGTCCCTCCTTGTGGTCGCCTTTCAGCACCCTGATAAACTCGGGGCGGATGCACACCGTGACGGCCCTCCCCGGCGCCGCCGCGATCTTCTTCTCGCAGGCGATGGGACCGATCGCGGAATCGATCATGATGAAGGAGTCCTCGATAGAGGCCGCCTTGCCCTCGATGAAGTTTGCGCGGCCGATGAAATCCGCCACGAACCTCTTGTCGGAATTGAAATAGATCTCCCACGGCGTTCCCATCTCGACGATGCGGCCGCTTTTCATCACCGCAATACTGTCCGAC
>PNOO01000044.1 GCA_013824905.1 Syntrophus sp. (in: bacteria)
TGCCCCGTACCCGTCATGCTCTCCCGGTTGACCATGAAAGGGGTGAGCATTTCGGTATAGCCGTGCTCCTGCGTGTGGAGGTCGAGCATGAAGTTGATGATCGCCCGCTCCAGCCGTGCGCCAAGCCCCCGGTAGAGGGTAAAACGCGCCCCGGTGATCTTCGCCCCGCGTGCGAAGTCCAGGATGTTCAGGTTCTCACCGATCTCCCAGTGCGGCCTTGGCGTAAAGGAGAACTGCCCCTTTTCCCCCCAGACCCGGACGACCGGATTGTCCTCAGCGCCCTTGCCACAAATGACCGACTCATGCGGGACGTTGGGGAGTGTCATCAGGATCGCCTGGAGCTCTTCGTCAGTCTGTTTCAGCGTCTCGTCGAGTTCCTTGATCCGATTGGACATCTCTCCGGTCCGGGTGATGAATTCCCCCGCGTCTTCTCCCTTTTTTTTCTTCTCGCCGATCAGCTTTGATGCGGTATTGCGTTCGCTGCGCAGCCCCTCGACCTCCTGGATGACATCCCGCCGTTTCACATCGAGGGCGATGAAACGCTCCATGTTCATCGCCTGTCCCCGCTCGCGCATTTTCCCGGCGACAAAGTCGATATTCTGTCTGAGATATTTGATGTCCAGCATGGTCCACTTCTTCTTTCCATTCCAAGGGACGATTCCCCTATCACTTTGAACATTTGAAGTCAATCAATTTGTTGACGGCGATCCTCACAATGCGCAGTGGAAGCCTGTGCCGGCTCTTCACCAGGATTCCCGACGTGGTCATCGGATCGGGATTGTCCTTAGAAAAACCATGCGAGGAGGCAAAAGGGAGGAGATCTCATTTGAAATGTGATATACATTAAAAATCGGAGGCCGGAGGCGCATGAAAGGTTTCTGTGAGTGGGCAATCCGTTTTTTTTATCAGACGGCAACCGGTCCCAGGAGGGTCAGGAGGCTCCTGACCCCATTGGCTGCGGGATTCTTTGCCTGCCTCGTCCTTATGGCGATCACAGTTTCCTTCCGTATAGATCGGTTCTTCGGATTTCCCCGATTCGTTTCCAAGTCCTACGGCGCGGCTGTCTCTGTGCCGGTACTGATCGGCGGGGCCTTGCTGTGGCTTTGGTCTGTCTGGAGATTCCTGAAAACGAAGGGCACTCCCGTCCCCGTGAATCCTCCGCCGGTGCTGGTGACCGACGGCCCATACGCCTATTCCCGAAATCCGATGCTGACGGCCGTTTTTCTTATGCTGGCCGGTATCGGGATCCTGTTCGGATCGGTCACCCTTACATTCATGGCGACGCCGATTTTTGTGTTTGTCAGTATCCTCGAGTTCAAGTATATTGAGGAACCGGAACTGGAAAAGCGTTTCGGAAAGGCCTACAGGGAATATAAAAAAAAGACGCCGATGATTATTCCCAGGCTCAACCGGAAATAAAAAAGGAGAACCCTGTGAAGACAGATCTTTTCTACTACACGGGTACCGGCAATTCTCTCTGGACCGCCCGAACGCTGGCTCAAAAGCTCGGTGACGCCCGCATTATCCCCATCTCCCGGATTCCCGGCGAGGCGGTTGAGAGTCGGGCCGATAGGGTGGGAATCATCTTTCCCGTCCATATGTGGGGCGTGCCGCGCCGGGTGATCGCCTTCTTGAACGTCCTTGCAAAAGATCCCTCCCGGTACTATTTCGCCGTGGCCGTGAACGCGGGCCAGGTCGCCGCCACCTTGCTGCAGTTGAAAAAGCTGATGCATACAAAAGGATTATCCCTTTCCTCCGGATTCGAGATCGTGATGCCCACCAACTACATCCCCTGGGGCGGTCCGGGACCGAAGGACAAGCAAATCATGAGATTCACAAAGGCGGGGGAAAAGATCAAAACGATTGCCGACGCGGTTGCCAAAAGAGAAAAAAGGGCGGTCGAAAGGGGTCCCCTTTGGCAGAATATGCTGTTTGCCTGGTTCAACAGACTCTCTTTTTCTCACGTCCCCACGATGGACAAGAGCTTCTGGGTCGATGATAAATGCAACTCCTGCGGGATCTGCCATACCGTCTGTCCCTGCGGAAATATCGAGCTGAAAGAAGGCAGACCTGTCTGGCTGCACCACTGCGAGCAGTGTCTCGCCTGCATTCAGTGGTGTCCGCCGGCAGCGATCCAGTTCGGCAAGAAAACGCAGCGGTATGAGCGCTACCGCCATCCGGAAGTGAAACTATCGGATATGATTGCCGTCTCGACGCCGCAAGGGGAAGAAGAGAAAATAACCGAATCTGTTTGAAAACGGGGAGAATCACGGAACAAACACACCACTATGAGAAAGGAGGGGACGCATGGACATGAGTCATCAGAACCACAATGGGAGCCTTTCGAGGCGAATGTTCCTGAAGATGGCGGGGTGGCTGACCGTACTCGGCACTGTCATAAAAATACCGGGTCTGTCCCATGCAGCAGAAAAGCCGGAGATCATTTCCGAGACGGTCCGGTTTGAGGGTAAAGGGGGAACGCTGGGGGGATATATTTCCCGGCCTGTCGGGAAAGGACCCTACCCGGGGGTCATCGTGATCCACGAGAACAGAGGCGTCACGGATTATATTAAGGACGTGACCCAAAATCTTGCCGTAGCCGGATATGTCGGACTTTCCGTCAATCTTGTCTCCCGCAGCCTCGGTGCGGATTACCCCGGCGGTTCGGATGAAGCGATGAACGCCCTCGGCAAGCTCTCGGATGCCGAGGCGATGGACGATCTGGATGCCGCTGCGGAGTATCTCAAGAAACAGCCCGTCGTATTCACCAATTCCATCGGCTGCCTGGGATTCTGCATGGGAGGAAGATTTTCCCTCCTTTATGCTGCGCACAGGAAAGACTTGAAGGCGGCAGTGGTCTTTTACGGTCGCACCATCAACAAGATCTCCCCGCTGCAACCCAAATCGCCTATTGATCTGGCGCCGGGAATCACCGCCCCGCTCCTCGGAAATTACGGAGCGGCAGATACGGGCATCCCCGTCGACGACGTCAGAAGACTCGAAGAAGAGCTAAAGAAAAACAACAAAACATTCGATATCAAGATATACCCGGAAGCAAAGCATGCCTTTCACAGAGAAGGTCCCAATTACCATGCCGAGGCCGCAAGGGATGCCTGGCAACGGACCGTTGACTGGTTGGCAAAATACCTGAAAACTCCGCTCGCGAAAGGATAAATGTCTTCAGGTGGATGACGAGCTGAGCCTGCTGATCAAACCTGTCTCTGCGGATTGCAATATGCAGTGCAGATATTGCTTTTACCGGCGACCAGGCGATCCCTATCGTTCCGAAGGACGTCACGTCATGGACGACCGGACGCTGAGGGCAATGATCTCCGGATATATGAAATCTGCCGTAAAAGGGGCCTCATTCGGCTGGCAGGGAGGGGAGCCCCTCCTGGCGGGGATCGATTTTTTCAAGAAGGTCGTTGCCTATCAGCAAAGCTATGGCCTTTCTGCGCAGCTGGTCAGTAACAATCTGCAGACCAACGGCCTGCTGCTCAACGAAGAGTGGGCAAGATTCTTCCGGCAGTATCGATTCTTCATCGGTGTGAGTCTGGACGGACCCGAAGAAGACCACAATCGCTACCGTTATTCCGCAAACGAAAAGGGGTGTTTTCAGCGGACGATGGAAGGGCTCCGGATCCTCAGGGATCAGCAGGTGGAATTCGGCATTCTGACGGTGGTCAATGATGTGACGGCGAAAAAACCTGCTGAACTCTATGATTTTTTCATCAGAAACGGATTTTCCCGGTTGCAGTTCATCCCCTGCGTCGAGAGGGATGCCAGGACGGGGGAGGTGACGGACTACTCGGTGACGGTTGAGGACTACCGCGATTTTCTTTGCATTCTGTTCGATGTCTGGTATAACAACGGTCAACCGGTGGCCTCGATACGGCTTTTTGAGAATATTCTGGCGATCAAAATGGGCGTCGAACCGGAGATCTGTGCCTTCAAGAACCGGTGCGGCAGCTATTGGGTGGTCGAATACAATGGCGATGTATATCCATGCGATTTTTTTGTGGAAGAACAATGGATGCTGGGAAATCTGCTGGAAACGTCGATCCGGGATCTGATGAAAAAAAGGCGGCGGCGGAATTTCAACAACCGCAAAATGGAACAATCGTCCGGCTGCAAGGCCTGTGAATGGAATTTCATCTGTCATTTTGGTTGTCAGCATTACCGTTCCGCTCTCGGGGAAAATGTCCTGTGCGAGGCATACCGGGAATTCTTCCGTTACTCAGGGCGGCGTTTTGAGGTATTGAAGGAAAATAACCGGGAATGGCATTCTTGATGAGACAAATATGAGGCTTATCAGAACACTATCCGCCCACATCCTATTTGCGGTGATCCTGGTCGCGCTTCCCCTTACCGTGTCCGCTGCCGGGGGCTCATCCCTGGATAAGGCGCTGCTTGCCGCTCACGACGCTTTTCTTGCCGGAGACAGGGTGAGACTTGCCCGCCATGCCGAAAAAATCAAAGGTCATGCGCTCGATATCTATGTGAGCTTCTGGCGGCTCCGGTTGCGCCTGGAAGAAGCCGATCCCGGCGAAGTGCGGGCTTTCCTGGCCAAGCACCCAGGGACGGTCCTTGCCGAGCAGTTGCGCAGAGACTGGCTGCCCATCCTGGGCAGGACCGGACAATGGGAGCTTTTCCGTGCGGAGCAGCCCGCGCTCGTAAAAGAGGATCCTGATGTCGCCTGTTATGCACTTCAGGAGCGTTGGCGCCGGCAGGACGCTGCAGCGCTCGCCGAGGTTAGGCCCTTCTGGAGAGCACGGAAGGCGCTGCCTGAAGGCTGCGTGCCGCTGGTCGACGCGATGCTGAAATCCGGAGAGCTCACACAGAAGGACCTAAACGATCGCTTCCGGCTTCTTGTTCAGGCCAACCTCATGGCAGAGGCTAAACGGTTCGTGGAACGTCTGCCGGCGGAGCACGTCCGTTCCGCGGGTCAGATCGATAGGATAGCCAACGCGCCATCGCGGTTTTTGGAGCAATCCGGCGCCGACCTGAAAACGGCTGCCGGGCGTGAATTGACGATCTTTGCGCTTACCCGTTTGGCCCAAAGCGATCTGCAGAGAGCCGTTCGTTACTGGAGCGGCGATCTGCGGGAGGGTTTTTCTCTTGAGGATCAACAGTACGTTTGGGGGATGCTTGCCACCCTCGGTGCACGGCGCAGCCTTCCGGAGGCCGTGGATTGGTTCAGGCAAGCCGGGGAGGCGCCGCTTACGGACGAACAGCTCGCCTGGTGCGCACGAGGCGCCCTCAGGCAGGAAAACTGGCCGGAGGTGAAAAACGCCATTGAGCGGATGTCTCCGTCTGCTCGCAACGAGTCGACCTGGAGCTATTGGCTGGGACGATCGTTGCGCGCCCTCGGAGCGGAGGAAGACGGCAAGGCGTTTTTTAGCCGCATTGCCGGTGGAGATCATTTCTATGGCCGGCTCGCTGCGGAGGAACTGGAAATGCCGCTGCAGATCCCACCGCAGGCGTCGCCGGCGACGCAGGAGGAACTGGAGCGGGTCGCCGCCCTGACCGGCCTGCAGCGGGCGCTCATTCTGTACCGGCTCGGTCTGCGGACCGAGGCCACAGCCGAGTGGATGTGGACGGTCCGCGCGATGGATGACCGGACGCTGCTTGCCGCTGCGGAGCTGGCGCACCGCAACGGGATCTGGGACCGCGCCATCAACACCGCCGACAAAACGGTCGCCACGCACGACTTCACCCTTCGCTACCCAACCCATTACCACGATGTGCTCTCCAAGCAAGCGCAAATCCGTAAACTTGATGAATCGTGGGTCTTCGGGCTGGTGCGCCAGGAAAGCCGCTTTCTCGCCGAAGCCAAGTCACCGGTAGGCGCCGCGGGACTGATGCAGCTGCTGCCGTCTACGGCGCGCTGGGTGGCGAGAAAAATCGGCATGAAGGGATTCCATCTCTCTCGGGTGAACCGGCCGGAGGTGAACGCCGCGCTGGGGACTTTCTATCTGCGGCACGTCCTCGACGGGTTCAACGGCAATCCGGTGCTTGCCTCCGCCGCCTATAACGCCGGCCCGGGTCGCGCGCGCCGATGGCGCGACACGAGGCCGATCGAGGGGGCGATCTATATCGAGACGATTCCTTTTCCCGAGACTCGTCAATATGTGAAGAAGGTGATGGCGAACACCGTCTATTACGCCGCCGTACTGGGCGGGGAAACGCGCTCTCTGAAGTCCCGCCTGGGGATCATCCCTTAAACCGGATCAGCCATCATTCCAAGGAGAAAAAATGAATGACGTTGCGAAGGTTCTGGGAATTTTTGGCAGCCCCAGGAGAGGGGGAAATACGGATCTGCTTCTCAAGGAGACTCTAAAGGGGGCGGCAGCGGAGGGGGCGCGGGCGGAAGAAATACGTTTGTGCGATTTCCGAATCACCCCCTGCCGTGAGTGTCTCAGTTGTTTCAATGACGGGGCCTGTGTGATCCCTGACGACATGCAGGGCATTTACCCCCGTCTATTGAAAGCGGATATCGTCATTCTTGCCTCGCCCATATTTTTCTATGGGATCACGGGCTGGGCAAAGGCCATGGTGGATCGTAGCCAGGCGCTGTGGGCAAGGAAATATAAACTCCACGATCCTGCTCTGGAAACGGAGCATAAACGGAAGGGCTTTTTTGTTTCTGTAGGAGGGACAAAGGGTCAACGCATGTTTGAGGGCGCCGTCCTGACGGTCAGATATTTCTTCGATGCCTTCAACACGGAGTATTCAGGCGATCTGCTGTTCCGGGGTGTCGATGCCTGCGGCGACATACTGAAAAACCCCGATGCCCTTTCCCAGGCCTCTTCCGCCGGCCGGAAACTGGTTTCGGATCTGCGTATGAACAAGGTTCGCCCGGTCCCATGACATCACAACGCCCGCAGCCACTCCGGCGTGAGACCCACTTCTCCTCGCAGGGCCGCATCGATTAAATCCAGGGCCTTTTGCTTGCCGCTCGGCAGCTTTGCCTTGATCGGCAGGTAATTGGAGGCATGGTTGGAGAAAAAATACCCTCTGGTCATATGGGTGCAGGTGATCATTTCCCGTAATTCCCTGAGCAACCCATGCTCGTCCGGCAATTCGAATCGACCGTTCACAGAATCCCGATAAAGGGGTGTTCCGGGAATGAGCATGACCGTTAAGGCCCCGACAAAATCGGGGTCCATGGCGCTCAGCAGCTCGCCTGTCGCCCGGGCATGCTGCAGCGATCGCTCGCGACCGCCGATGCCCAAAAGAACCGTCGCCGATAGCCGGATGCCCGCTTCTTTGACCCGGCGCCCCATTTCTATGCATGTCGCAGCGGTGGAGCCTTTATGGATCGCCTCTCTGATCTCATCATCGCCGGTTTCTACGCCGTAATAGAGGATGCCGAGATTGTTTTCGCGCAACTGCTTCAGCTCTTCCAGGGATTTCCTCTGGATGCCCTTCACATTCGCGTAAGCCCCGACCCTTTTCACCTGCGGCAGATGCTCTTTGATCCGTTCCAGAATCCAAATCAGTCTTTGCTGGGGAATGATCAGGGCATCGCCATCCATCAAAAAGAGGCGGTCCTCATGCTGCATGTGTCGGGAGGCATAAAGGAGATCGCTTAGAATGATCTTATCCTCTTTGATCCGGAAGCGCTTGTCCGGATAGGAGCCGCAAAAAGTGCATCGGTTATGGGAGCAGCCCAGGGTGACCTGCAGAAGGATGCTGTCGGCCTCACTGGGCGGCCTGATACAATATCCTTCATAGTGCATGCCCTCATTTTCAGAAACCCTATCCATCATCATCTTCTCCTCTTATGATCATTCAATTATAAAGATATAACTCCATAGGATGGAATGTCAATTTTTTGTTTTTCCGCCGGTTGTTTCGACAAACGGGTCCACGGCTTCCCGGTCGTCGGCGTTCTCGACGAATACCGCACAATTTTCCTTGACAAGGCGCCGTCTCTTAAGTAAGTAAGTTGCGCACAAGTGTAAAGGGGAGTAGCAACCGGCGGAAGCGGCGCCGGGCCGGGTAGCGTCAGCACGGTGGGTATTCCACCCGGACCCGGCATCGCGACGATAGTCGGGATATCGCAAGACCTTTACTTACAGCATTTAACCATGCAGTGGGTAGAGGTTTTTTGTTATCCTGAGGCAACAAAAGGAGGCGTTATGATCGATATGGGCTGGTGGGGGCATATTGCGTTTTCGTGGGAATTCTTAGCCGCAGTGATGAGTATCGTCTTTATCGACCTGGTGCTGGCCGGCGACAACGCCGTCGTGATCGCCATGGCAGTCAAAAACCTCTGCGGCAGGGAGCGCACGACAGGGATCATTCTGGGGGCGGGCGGCGCCGTCGTCATCCGGGTCATCTGCACCTTTATGGTGGCCCAACTGCTGAATATGTCGTTTATCAAACTCGTCGGGGGGGTGGTGATCATCTGGATCGCGGTCAAGCTCCTCACCGAAGGCGTCAAGGAGGAGTGCAAGGAACGCGAGTGCGGCAGCCTCTGGCAGGCGTTGTGGGTCATCATCGTGGCCGATCTGAGCATGGGCATCGACAACATGCTGGCCGTCGGCGCCGCGAGCCACGGCAATATGTTCCTTCTGCTTTTCGGCCTGGCCCTCTCGATCCCCTTCGTGGTGTTCATGAGCAGTATGCTCTCCAAGCTGATGGACAAGTACCCGATCATTCTCTGGGCCGGTGCGGCCATCCTCGGCAAGGTGGGAGGCGAGATGATGATCACCGACCCGTGGGTCCGCGGCCTGCTGAGCCCGCCCAAGTGGGTTGAGTACGCGGTGATGGTCTTCTTTGTCCTGTTCATCTGCGCGTTGAGCAAATGGATTCTCGATCGGCGCAAGGCGGCAAATGCAACCGAGCAATGCACGGTCACGGACGCCGCGGTCTGAGCCATCGTTTCCTGTTTTAAGATCCGGGCGATCCGCCTCCGGTTCATGTCCATAAGATACAAGATGCGAATCTGCGGGTGAACCACCTCCCGCAGATTCGTATTTTTCAAATCCGGTTTGAATCACCATTTTTTATAAATTCGACAAGCCTCGCCGTCTGGGAGGAGATCTCCTTTATCAGTTGCTCGTCCGGCTATGGGCGATTGCCATGGACTGAATCCCCGTTGCCATCGTCTTTTATTAAGGAAATGATTTGAAAAATCCTCCGGATTTGCTAAAAGAGATCCGTTCAAATATGCCCCTTGACGCTGAAGATGTCATGGGTTTGGAGAAGCAATGATGGAGAAGCCCGATGAGTGTTGAGCGGAATTGGCATAGGAGTTACGCCACCGGCGTACCACAAGAAGCGGATATTGAGAAGATCACGATGCCCGAGGTCCTGACGCGGACCGCCGGGCGGTTTCCGAACGCCACGGCGCTCGTCTTCATGGGGAAGAAGATCACGTACAGGGAGTTGGAGGCGTTGGTGAACCGTTTCGCCATAGCCCTGACGGCGATCGGGGTGAAGGCGGGCGACAAGGTGAGCATGCTCCTGCCCAACATGCCCCAGTTCGTCATCGCCAATTACGCGGTCTTGCGGATCGGCGCCGTAGCGGTGATGAACAACCCTCTCTCAACCGAGGAAGAGCTCACGCGTCAGCTCAACGACTCCGACTCCGCGGTTCTGATCACCCTGGATCTTCGACTCCCTCTGGCTCTCGCTCTTAAGAAAAAAACAGGGATCCGATCGATCATTGCCTGCCACATCACCGACTACCTTCCCTTTCCGGGGAACAAACTCTTTCCTTACATCCAACCCGCACTCTATCGGAAGATCGAGCCGGAGCCGGGGATATACGAATTTCTCGCGCTGCTCGAAAAAAATCCCGACACACAGGTGGAAAACGGGGCCCGCTGGGAGGAAGTGGGGGCGCTCCTGTACACGGAAGGGACGACGGGGCCAAGCAAAGGGGTCATGCTGACCCATGCGAACATCTCCTGCAACACCCAGCAGTTCCGGGCCTGGCTTCCCGACATGAAGGACGGAAAGGAGAGCATCCTGGCCGTCTTTCCCTTTTTCCACTCCGTCGGCTGGACAGGAGTGCAGCACCTGTCGATCCTTGCCGGTTGGACCGATATCCTCGTTCCACATCCCGAACCTCAGGCCATCATCGAGATCATGAAGAAACACAGGCCGACGCTCCTGCCGGGGATGCCTGCGGTTTTCAAAAGTCTCTTGGCCCGTGAGGAGTTCCGCAAGATGAACCTCTCCTCGGTTAGGGGTTTCCTTTCGGTGGGGGCGCCCCTGCCCGTGAAGATGATCAACAAGCTCAAGGCCCTCAAGGACAGCCCCGTTATCAATATCTATGGTCTTGCGGAGATCGGCCCGATGGGGACGGCCACCCCTTGGAGCGGACCGGAGAAACCGGGGAGTGTGGGCTTGCCCCTCCCCGGGACCGACCTCAGGATCGTCGATGCGGAAACGGGGACAAGGGTGCTGCCTGCCGGAGAGGCGGGGGAGATCTGTTTCAAAGGTCCTCAGGTGATGAAAGGCTACTACAAAAAGCCAGAGGAGAGCAAGGCGGTCCTGGAAGAGGGCTGGTTTTCACCGGCGACATCGGATTTATCGACAAGGATGGCTATCTCACCCTCTTGGACAGGAAGAAGGACCTGATCTTAGCGAGTGGCTGCGTGATCTACCCCAGGGAAGTTGACCAGGCCCTCTTGGCCTGTTCCAAGGTTCTCGATGCCTGTACGATCGGTATTCCCGACGGGCATGGCGGCGAGACGATAAAGGCATATGTCGTTCTCAAACCGGGGGAGACGGCGGATGTGGAGGAGATCATCGCCCGTTGCAGTGAGAGACTTGCCCCCGACAAGATCCCGCAAGGCATCGAGTTCATCGACGTCCTGCCGAAGAGTGCGGTAGGCAATATTCTCAAGCGGGAAATGAGAGAACTCGAAAGGAAGAAGCGTCTGGAAAAAGGGCGGGAGGTCCCGCTTAACACGGATCATTGAGACATCAGGGGGTGCATTGTGAGTATGACTGACAGAACGTTCACCGCGATGACATTTACCGAACCGGACCCAGGCGTGGGGCTCATCACCATGGACCGTCCGGAGCGGCTCAACGCGATCAATCCCGACATGCTCATGGATTTCGAGGCGCTTTTCACCGGCCTCGCGCAGGATGAAACCATCCGGGTTCTTATCCTCACCGGTGCAGGCCGCGGTTTTTGCTCCGGGGCCGATCTGAGCGAGGCGATGGCGAACCGGGATTCGGAGACCTTCGCCGATCCGGAGCATTTCCTCCGCCTTGCTCAAGAGCGCTACGCCGGCTTGATCCTCGGTCTCCGGGCGATCCCCCAACCGGTTATCGCCGCAGTGAACGGCGCCGCTGCGGGCGCGGGCCTCTGTCTCGCACTCGCCTCCGATGTCCGTTTCGCGTCGCCGGCGGCCACCTTCATCGCCTCGTTCATCAATATCGGTCTCTCAGGCAGCGAACTGGGGACCACCTATCTCCTCCCCCGCCTCATCGGCCTCGCCCGGGCAGCGGAGATCCTTTACACGGGCCGGACAGTCTCCGCCGAAGAGGCTGAGCGGATGGGTCTGGTGAACCGGATCGTGCCGCCGGAGGAACTCCTCGAAACCGCGCGTTTCTGCGCGCGGCAGATGACAGCCAAAAGCCCTGCAGGGATCAGGTTGACCAAACGGGCGCTTGACAGGAACATCGACGCCACATCGCTTGCGGCGGCCATTGATTTCGAAAACCGGAATCAGTCGCTGATGGTTTTCTCGGGGGAATTCTTCAAGCTCATCAAGGCCTTCGCAAGGACTCCCGAAAAGAGATAGCAGCCGGAGTTGAGAAATTCTTTTGGTCGGGGCGAGGAGATTGACGAGATGGCGGACATGAACGGCAGAGGTATCGGCCTGATCGCCGACAGCCACGGGAATCTCGAGGCCACGGCGGAGGCCATCCGTCTCCTGAGGGAAAGAGGCGCCGGCGTCCTTGTCCATCTGGGGGATTTCTGCGATTCGGTTCGCCGTGACCGGGCAGGGGCGATGATACGCCTCCTTCGAGAAAATAGCGTCCTTGCCGTCAAGGGAAACAACGACTTTTTTGTCGAAAGCATGCTGACCGACGAGCGGCGGCCGCCTGATCCGGAAGGAGAACCGGCCATCGCCTTCCTTAAGACCGTACCCTTCACTCGTACACTGGATAGTCTGCTGTTCGCCCATTCTCTCCCCTTCGATACGCTCCGGTCGTTCTACGAACCGATCGACACAGGCGACACCCAGCGGGCAGAGCGACTCTTTGCCGAGACGGATTTTCGACTCCTCTTCTGCGGCCACTCTCACCTCCCCGTCATCTTCCGGAAGAAAGGCAGCCGGGTGACGCGGGAGCCGGCGCCGCCGGGAGAGAAGCTGGTCCTGTGCGCCGCGGGAGAAACGCCGCATACGAAAAAACACGATAGTCCCCCCGATCGCTTTATCGTGATCGTCGGCGCAGCGGACGACGGAGAGTGCGCCTTCTATGACCGGGAAAACGGAATCTACGAAAGGATAAGAATCTTTGCTCATCAATCAGGAGGGAACAGTGAATGAAGCCGGGGTGGTTCGAGTGAGCTTCATGCCCTTTCCGGATGCAACGAAGGAGACGGATATGGACAAGATGCAATTGGAAAAGAAGGAACTCAAGGAACTGCTCACCAAATGCTGGATGACGCACGACGCCATGTGGTTCTACCACTGTCTGCAAGAGTGTGGCATTGAGAAGACGAACAAGGTCAACCGGGCCGCCGTCAAGGCCTTGGCGACGGTGGAGATCACGCGTCTGAAGAAGGCCGCAGGGGTGGAGAGGCTGGAGACATTCGGCGAGTTCTGGGATTTCTTCCAGTTTACCATGGCCACCCTCACGGGCGACTTTATGAAGTACTCCTTCGAATCAAAGGAGATGAACCACATTTGCGGCATCTGGCACCAGTGCTTCGCCTATGAAGGCGTGAAGATGCTGGGGATGATCGACCAATACGAGTGCGGCATCATGGATCGTGTGGAGAGCTGGTTCGACACCCTGGGTATCAAATATGAGGTCGAACCGAAAGTGACCCGGTGCATGATGCACACCGAAGGTCGCTGCTATCGCGATTACACCTTCTTCTTCGGGCGGTGACGGTCGTTTGCAGAACCCAGTTTGTGACACAGTGACCATCACAGCGGCTTTTCACAATGAAAGAGGGTTGAGATGATTCAACAGCTCTCAGTAATGACAAGAAATCCAACTTTTTGTTCACGTCATGTGTGATCAACTTCCTCAATGAGGGATAGATCTTGACATAGCCGTAAAATCCCCTGTCCCGCCAAAATGAGAATGTCCTAAAGTACCAAAGTAGAAATGTCCTATTGTAAGGCTATAATATCCCTCTAACTGAGGGGGGTAATTATGGCGGGA
>PNOO01000045.1 GCA_013824905.1 Syntrophus sp. (in: bacteria)
AAACTTCGGCGTTCTGGCGGACCTCTCGCATTTTGCCCTCTTACGGACAACCCCCGAGGAAGCGATTCCCCTGGTGAAGAAGTACCCCATGCATTTCCACATCGGGAGTGCCGCCTTCCGGGACAAGCGGCATCCGGGGTATGGAGATCTGCAGCCCCGTTTCGGAATGCCGGGCGGGGAGGTCGACACCCCCGAGGTTAGAAATTATTTCAGGCTTCTGCTCGACCTGAAGCTCCTCAATCCGGAGAAGCGGCCTGTTCTCAGCGCAGAGGTGAGACCGCTTCTTGCGGAGGAGACATCGGAGGTCGTCATTGCCAACACGAAACGGGTGATCAAAGAAGCTTGGGCAATGGTATAGGTCGATCAACAACAAAGAATGAAAACGATGAAGGGAGAAAGACGGATGAAGACTAATTACCGAATTTTCAGAAACAACCTGGTCCTGGCAACCCTGTTTCTCATGGCGGTTTTGTTTGTGTGGGGAGCGGGTTCTGCCTTTGCGGCCGACCCATGGCCCGTCAAGCAAGTAGAACTCATCAATCCTTTCGGCGCGGGCGGCGCGGCCGACATCCAGGCCCGGAAGCTCGCCGAGATCATCTCCCGGGATCTGGGGCAGCCGATGATTGTCCGTAACGTGACCGGCGCCGGCGGAGCCATCGCCTACAACGAGGTCAACCGCGCCAAGAAAGACGGTTACACGCTGATCTGGTATTCGGGCGCCATCAACACCCTGGCGGTCCGCAAGCAGGTCCAATATGACTACAACGCCTTCGAACCCATTGCCGGGGTCGGCATCGAGACGGTCTCGATAGCCGTCAGTAAAAATGCCCCCTGGAAGGATTTCAAGGAGTTCATTGCCTATGCCAAAGCCAACCCCGGCAAGGTTACGATGGGAAATTCCGGGATGGGCAGCGTGACCCACATGGTCCCGTTGGCCCTGGCCGCGAAGGCCGGCCTGAAGATCACCCATGTCCCCTTCGGTCAGGGTCTGGCGATGGCGGCGCTGATGGGGGGCAAGATCGACGCCTCCAGCCAGCACCCCGCCGAGGTCTTTAACCAGGTCAAGGCCGGGGAGGTGAGGATCCTGGCAGTCAGCAGCGAGAAACGGATCAATATCTGGCCCGACGTGCCGACGATGAAGGAATCGGGCGTCGACCTCGAGTTCGATCAGTGGCGTGGAATTGCCGCCCCCAAGGGAACGCCTCTGAACATCGTGGACAAGCTGAGCCCCTTGGTCAAGAAGGCAGTGGAGAGCAAGGAGTGGATCGATTTCGCCTCCTCGCTCGGCTCGACCCCCCGTTACCTACCACCGTCGGACTTCGCCAAGTTCGTCGCCGCTGTCGACAAAGAGACCCGGGAGATCATGGCTGAAGCCGGTCTTTTGAAATAGAAAAAGGAGGCACGTTCCCTTCGGAGAAGCGGAGGGAACGTGCAGCGCCCCGGCCCCGACCCGAAGACGCATCTTTGAAGGATACGCCCATGACGCCTCGCAAAGTGATCACCAGTAGCCTTATGCTGATCCTCTTCAGCGTCGTTTTTTTGGTTTACACGACCCGCTACCCCATCGACAACTGGGAAAGCCCGGGGCCGGCCGTCTTTCCGCTGCTGCTGGGGGCGATCTTGTTGATCATGGCCACCAGCCAGTTCGTCCGCGCCCTTTGGATCTGTCACGAGCAGCCGCGACCGGCCGGCGAAAAAGTCCCCTGGGTCCTCGCCATCCAGCGCTTCCTGAAGAACAACCAGGGCGAGACCAAGGTGTTCTATCTGACCGTCATCCTCTTCCTTTACATCCTGCTGATGTCCTGGATCGGTTTTTTCGTCTGCACCTTCCTGCTCGCCATCGTCTCCAGCCGCCTCATGGAGGCGAAGGGTTGGGTCAGGCCCATCGTCCTTTCCCTGGCCATCTGCCTGTTCTGTTTTTTCCTCTTCGAGGCATGGATCAAATTGTCCTTTCCGAGAGGCTTTCTGTTTTAAAGGAGGGGGATTCCCGTGTCGGACCAAGGCATTTTTTCGTATCTGCTGATCACGCTTCAACCTGCCAACGTGATCTCCTGCTTTGTGGGAGCGCTGCTGGGGACGCTCATCGGGGTGCTGCCGGGGCTGGGCCCCGCGGCGGCCATGGCCCTGGTCATTCCCCTGACGTTGCAGCTCGGTCCCACCGCGGGCCTCATCATGCTGGCGGGCATCTACTACGGCTCCATGTACGGGGGGTCGACGACCTCCATCCTGGTCAATGTCCCGGGAGAGCCGGCCAGCGTGGTCACGACCTTGGACGGTTATCAGATGGCGCGGAAGGGACGAGCCGGCGCGGCGCTGGCCGTTGCCGCCATCGGATCCTTTGTCGCCGGTACCTTCAGCGTGATCGCCCTGCAGTTCTTCGCCCCCCTCCTGGCCAGGGTCGCCCTGGAGTTCGGACCGGCCGAATACTTCGCGCTGACGGTTCTGGGGGTCGTCCTGCTGTCCAACCTGACCGGCAAATCACGGGTCCGCTCGCTGATCATGATGATGGCCGGCCTGATCCTTTCCACTGTCGGGACGGATCCGATCGGTGGTTTGGAGCGTTTCTCTTTCGGTATCGATACCGCCCAAGGGGGGATCAGCTTCATCGCGATCACAACCGGCATCTTTGGAATTGCCGAGGTCTTTGAGTTGATGGCCGCCCGGGAAAAGCCGGTGGAGATCCTGCCCGTCAAATTTCGAGAACTCTACCCCAACCGGGCGGAGATGAGGCGCTCGGTGGCCCCTATTGCCCGCGGTTCGGTCCTGGGATTTCTGATCGGCCTCCTGCCGGGGCCCGCGGCGACGATGGCCTCCTTTGCCTCCTACGGTATGGAACGGTCGATCTCCAAGCATCCGGAGGAGTTCGGGAATGGGGCCATCGAGGGGGTCGCCGGTCCTGAAGCGGCCAACAATGCAGCCTCCGGCGGGGCGATGATCCCTCTTCTCTCCCTGGGACTGCCTTTTACCCCGGCCACTGCCGTCCTTCTGGGAGGGATGCTCCTGCACGGCATTACCCCAGGCCCCTTCCTTCTCCGCGACCGTCCCGACGTTTTCTGGGGGGTCATCGGAAGCTTTTACCTCGGGAACGCCATGCTCCTGATCCTCAACCTCCCGCTGGTCGGGATCTTTGCCAAACTCGTCAGAGTTCCCTCCCGATATCTGATGCCGATCATCCTGATCCTCTGCACGATCGGCACTTACGGGGACAACGGCGCCCTCTTCGATGTCTGGGTGATGCTGGGTGCGGGAGTCATCGGCTATGTGATGCGCAAATACGGATATCAGCCGGCTCCGCTGGTCGTGGGACTGGTCCTGGGACCGATGATGGAAAGATCCTTCCGGCAGACGCTGATCATCTCCGGCGGGAGGATCGAGAGCCTTTGGGAACCGCCCATCTGCATGGTCATATGGGGCGTCGCCCTGCTGGCGATCCTTCTCCCGATGGTCATCCCCCCGATCAAGGCAGGAATGAAAGGGCGTCTACAAAACAGATAATTGAACATGCCCATATCGTCAGATAATTTTTTCTTGTTAGTTATGTCGATTCAGTATAGATTATACACGTTTATCAATATGCCTCCTTTAGACGATTATATCGTCTGTTGATGCGTTAAATTGCCCTTAAACAGAGGATTGATAAAACCATGGATAAGATAATATCAATTGAGCGAGAACTGATATTTTTAGGACTGCTGGATAAAGCCCGGGAAATATATAGTGAGTTTGGCAGCAACAGCGCCTTATCCTACATTAAATCCAGCTATCACTTATTGAGCAAGGTTTATCACCCCGATTTAAATCCCGGCAATGGGGAAAAAGCGAAAAGTTTCCAGCAGCGGCTGAATCAAGTCAGCAAACTTATTAGCCAGGCCAGCGATGAAGAACTGATCAGTCTGCTGAAGAAGGGCTTGCACGAAGAAACCAGGAGGAAGAAAAAGGTATTGGTTGTCGAAGATGAGTTTGGCCTTCAGGAAACCTTGCGCGATGTCTTTAGGCTGGAAGGCTATGATGTGCGAGTGGCCGTAGACGGCGAAAACGGCTATCAAACTTTTCTCGAATTTAAGCCTGATCTGGTTTTTACCGATGTGGTAATGCCCAAAATGAACGGCATGGAATTGGTGAAAAAAATACGCCAGGATCATCCCAAAATTAAAGTGATCTATATCAGTGGATTTTTCGGTTTAAGAAATATGAAACGTGATTTAAACGAAGACGTATTAAAATATGGTTACCCCTGCCTTTCAAAACCTTTCAAAATCAGCGCCATGTTGGAATTGGTAGACAAGTATATTAATAATCAGATCGGGCTGCATAGGGACGCGTGATCTGAGGAAAACAGGCCGTCTGTAATAGAACGACCGTCCTGTTTGTCAAGTGATTTTTAACGACTTCGTAAAATGTGTTTTTGACGTCACCCTTCATCCCTCCCGATTCCCAGCTCTCTCCTCAAGGGACCGACGTCGATGAAGGGTTCACCGGCCTTCTTCTTCCTGGCTTCTGCATTTTCCATATCCTTGATGAGGTCGAGGACTTTCTCCCGCCCCGCTTTTGTCGCCGCGGCCTCCCGGGGGGTCTTGCCTCCGAGGGCCGGAATCTCTTTATCGGGCCAGGCGGACATATGCTTCTGCATCATGGAGGCCAGCATGGCCCAGGCCGCCTCATTCTTTAAGGGCTTTGCCGCTTCGCCCTTTCCTTCGCGCCGTTCCATGGCCACGTGGATATCTTCGAACTCGTCGATGCGGTGGCGGATAGCCCGCTGCATCAGATCGAGAAGCCTCTTCTTACCCCTTTCGAGCCGTTCCCGGGACATGCATTCGAGGATCAGCTTGTCGGGATGGAGGTTGACCGTGCCGAGGACCGTAAATGTCATCTTCCCGGAGGGATGGACGATGCTGGAGGTGGCGACCATTCCCTTTTCGTCCGACTCGGGACCCATCTTCCACTCCTTGGAGGGGCCTCTTTTCAGCCACGAGAAGCGCACGCTCCCGGAGGGGATCTCCTCCTCATCGGCGAAATCGTACTCCCCGGAAAGGAGCTTCCGGGCGCGTCCGTAATCGGACACCGTGAAGTGGGCCCTTGAAGAGATGATCCTGTGTCGTTCTTCGGTGAGCAGCACCGGCGGTTCTTCAACGACCTCATCGAAGAAACGTCCGATCAGGAAGGCGTTCTCCTTCAGGAAGGCGGGCCAGCCAGCCCGTCCCGTGTCGGCCTCGAACGACCGGCGTGCGTTGTCCAGGTATGCCTTCAGGGCTTCGAACCTCATCCGCGGCAGCGTCTGCCCGTTTCCCCCAAACCTGCACACGCCGTCCATCCTGAAGATCCTCACCTGAACGAGGTCCCACTGGACCACCTCGTAGGATCCGGAGACCTCCCCCACATCCATCTCCTCGCCGGTAAAGACATCCCGGATCGTCAGGCCCTCCCCTTCCCGGACATCCTGCACCTCGTAGATGGACAAGTAGCTCTTCAAGAGGGATTCGGCGAGGCGTTTCTCTTCCGCGGACAGCGTGTTCAGCCGCCGGTCGCAGAAGCCCTCCAGGATCGTTTTGCCGTTTGCCGTGCGATAGTCGTTGATGAACCAGTCGTGGAATTGGCCTTTGTCACAGGATGCCCTCTCGGGCAGCACGATGGGCTCCCGGGGTTCGATATTCCAGAAGATGCCCGTAGCCATCAGGAAGTCCTTGCGGAATATCTCCCTTTCGACGTAGTGGGAGAGACTTTTCTGGAGGCTCTGGAAAACCGGGTCGGGTGCAGGCGGTTTGCGGGGCCCCGGTTCGGCCGGTGCGGGCCCCTGCACGGATTCCTTGAGGAGGCAGCACTTCTTGTATTTTTTTCCGCTTCCGCAGGGGCACGGGTGGTTCCGGCCGACCGCCCGTCGCGCGGGGACCGCCACCTCCCCTCGGGGGCGTGGGGCGCCCGGAGGGGGGAGCCCCCTTCCGAGCCGTTCCGCCACGCTCATGAGCATGTTGAGGAGGCCTTCCTTGAATTGATCGAGATCGGTCCTGACCCGGTAGTAGTGTCCCCGGTCCATGATCTCCGCGGCCTCGCTGTAATGGGGAAAGGCGGTTTCAAGATCGCCCTTGTGAAGAGCGTATTCGCCGAGGCTGACGTAGCCCTCCACCGCCAGAGGATCATTTTTGATCGCCCGCTCGTAAAAGGGCACGGAATCCTCTCTCCGCTTGATCTGCCGGAGGGCATTGGCGAACCCGATGAGGAGTTCGGGGCTCTCCGGGTTCTTTCTCAGCTTCTTCTCATACTTGTTGACCAGATCCTGGAGAGGAATCTCCTTCCCAAAGGCTGACATCGATCTTATGGGGACGACCGTCATTTCATCCCGGTCCATTTTGGCGGTTTCGGGATCAAGCGTTAGCAGCGCCAACCGGGCGGTGACCGCGACCATTCCCTCACTGGCGACCTCATAGTGGTCGAGGGCCCCGCATTTCTTGCAGACGATGTGGTCCTCTATCACCGTGTCATCGGTGCCGACGGCCACAAAGACCTTGCCGACCGTATAATGATAGACGTTCCGGCAGGAGCGGCACTTAAGAGGGATTTCCAGGGGTTCCCTCAGGAAGGCCCCCATGTCCCCCTTCTCCATCGCGCCCTGCAAGCGCTTCTCTCTTTGTTCCCGGATCTCCATTTCCCGCTTGATGCGCTCAAGTTCGGGGTCTGCCGCGCCGTGGATGAGACACAGGAGGCGAAAGACTTCGCCCTCGGGTAGTTCTCCCTCTTTCAGCTCGATCTTGAGGGCGGGAATGAACCTTTTGTCCCCGATGCAGGCCACGGTATCCAGAAGCCATTCCCTGTACCCGCCCCATAACAGGGACCAGTGGGCCAGGATGAGATCGACCGACGCCTCCGTCGGAAGGTCCTCCAGGACGCTCAGCGCCAGGGGGATACCGGCCGGATCGTTCTTCTCGAAAAGGGGGCGCAAAAGGGGGATGGAAAGGGGACCCAGCCTGCCGACGGCCTCGGCGACATCATCCTCGAATCCGTTGCCGTCGAAATCCATCGCGAGCAGATCCAGGGCCAGCCCTTCGTCGATGAACCTGCCCGCGAACCGGATGATTCTCCCGTTCGCCTGGCCGAAAGGAAACCGGCCCGCCCGGCGCACGGCCTCGCGCGCCAGGATGTTCACATCCGCCCTTTTGGCAAGGAGATCCATGATCGCATCATCCTGGGGCGCATCGGGCCTATCCTCGAAGAAGAGATCGACAGCCGCATCGGCGTCGAGGGTCTCCGGATTCAGCGCGATGAGGGACCGGGACTCCGCGAGGAAGGCAAGAGCGATGGTGGCAATTCCGGCCGCGGTCTTCCTCTGCGCCGAGGGGGCCTCCGCGGCGGTTGCCTTAAGGGCGGTCAGGACGGCGCCATGAAAGAACGGGACATCTCTTCCCGCCTGCCAGCGGAGATAGGCCTCCTCGCCGCGCTCCAGCCTTTTCTCCTGCTGAATCGCCAGAGAGGTCCTTTCCGCCTCTTCCAGGATTTCGTCGAATCTCCGCTTTTTCAAGAGCTTTTCGATGGCATTCCCGGCGTGCTCGCACCCGGTTCGGGCCAGGAGGTCCAGGGACGCCTCCACCTCGCCGGCGAGGACCTTGGAGGCTTGACCTTTGCCGGCCTTGCCGGAGAGGGCATCGACCGGGCACCATGCCCCGGCGCGGTTCACGATCTCGGCCAGGAGCGCCGGGACGTAGCCGCTCACGCCGCTGTGATAGGCGAAGAGGAGCAGTTTCCCGATGTCCGTGCCCGCCTCGATGTTTGCGTTGAAAAACGCGCCGGCGGCCACCTCCTTGAAGTCGCCGAACGAGCCGAGATGCCGCAGGGCGTCCTCCACATACCGCTGCGAGTCGTCCGTTCCGAGGAGGGCGACATTCATCAACACCCCGGCGAAGTCGGCCGAATCGGCCCCGGGTATCCGGGCATGCTTGTCCCGCACGGCGTCGAGGAGCCTGCCGTCTTTCATCAAAGCCAGGGCATGGGCGAGGTGCTTCGCGGCAATGCCCGAGCTTTTCCTGAAGGCGGCAAGCAGGGCATCGGCGAAGCTCCTGTCGGGATCATCGCAGAAATAGGCGGCGGCTTGAACCGCCACCGATCCGTTCCGGTCGCTCAGGAGCCCGGCCATGAGCGGCCCCGCCTCTTTCGGGTAGAGGCGGCGCATTCGGCCGGCCGCCCAACATTTCACCTCCGGGTCTTGATGCCCGCACAATCGGGCAAGCGCCTCAATGCTCCACAAAAAAGCGGTCACCTGTTCCTCCTCCCATGTGTCTGTCAAAGGCCGCCCGGGGACGCACCCTCGTCCGGACCCTCCCAAAACCCTCCTCCCATATTAGTTTTTCGGGAAGGCCGGGAGAAAGCATCAAAAACTTACAATCTCGTCACTTTTTTCTCAGGGTTCTCCATCTTTCCAGTGAAAGGACTTCCGGATTGGCGACGTTTTCGGGGACAAAGCCGTTGAACAGATCGACGACCCGCTCGGCGCCTGCAATCGCCATCCGCGTCACGCATTCCTCGGTCAGCGCCGCTGTGTGGGGGGTGAGGATGACGTTCTTCAGAGCAAGCAGCCCGTTTCCGGGTTGCAGCGGCTCATTTTCAAAGACATCCAGACCCGCTCCGGCAATGACTCCTCCCTTTAAAGCCTCGATCAGATCCTGTTCGTTGATCACGCCTCCCCGTGACGTATTGATAATGAAGGCCGTCTTTTTCATTTTGGAAAAGAAATGGCGGTCGAACATCTTTTCCGTGTCCCGGTTGAGCGGCGTATGGATCGAAATGCAATCGGAACGCCTGCAGAGATCCGGCAGGTCGGTAAACGTGACCCATCCCTGATATTTTTCCTTCTGCTCATCGGTCAGCAGTACGTCATAAGCGAGGACTTTCATGGCGAACACGGTGTTGCACGCTTGGGCGATTGATGAGCCGATCCGCCCAAAGCCGATGATCCCGAGCGTCTTGTCACGCAGATCCGTCGGACAATTCTTGTAGCGTATCGCAAAATTCCCTTTTCGCACTTCGCTGTCCATAAGAAACAGCTGTTTGAAAAGCGCCAGTATCAACGCCAGTGCGTGTTCGGCAACCGATGTGGTATTGACGCCGATGCTGGAGGTCACAATGATCCCTTTTTCAGTCGCGGCCGGAATATCGACGTTGTCGACGCCGGCGCCCGTGCGCGAGATCATCATCAGTTCGTTCGGATAGGCGAGAAGCTCCCTGGTCATCTTGATGCCGGTCCGCAGAACGATGGCCTGGGCCTCTTTCATCAGAGGGCCGACGATCTCCGGTTTCGGTTCGCTTGCGTTAAGCAAATATGCGTTGCCCTTTTCCAGAACCTGCACCGCCTCCGCTTCGATCGGCTGCGGCAGGAGAACAATCTTCTTTTTTGTCATCATCCATCCTTGACGGTTTCGTAAAAAGTCCGGATGCTGCGCTTCATCCTTTATCTCAGGTAGCGGCCGCCGCAGATATCCAGGGTGATGCCCGTGATATAGCTCGATTCGTCGGAAGCAAGGAAAACGACCCCCGCGCCGATTTCCTCCATCGTACTGAGGCGTCGCAAAGGGATCTGGCTGAAGATTCTCTCCTTCTCTTCCTGCCCCTTTTCGTCCCAGAGACTCTTTATTCTCTCGCCGGTCATGGTGACCGTCGGCGCGACGGCGTTGACCCGTATCCCGCTCGGACCAAAATCATAGGCCAGCTGCCTTGTGAGGCCTTCGATCCCGGCTTTGGCCGCCGTGTACTGAACGCCCGCAAGCGAGGCCCGCCAGTGCCCGGCCAGTGCGGACATGTTCACGACAGCGCCCTTGCCCTGCTTCACCATCGTCGGAATCACCTGCTGGCAGCACAAAAACGCGCCCTTCAGATTGACATTCACCACAAGGTCCCAGTGCCTCTCTTCGATCTCGGCCAGCCTGTACGGGGTGTTCAGGGCGCCGCCGGCGTTGTTCACCAGCAGATCGATATGTCCCCAGAGGTCGAGAACATGTTTGACGCCCCGTTCGATCTCGGATTTCTTTGTCACGTCCATCTTTATCCCGATGGCATCCGTACCTTCTTTCTGCTTCACTTCGGCAACGGCTGCCTGAATCGTTTCATCGTTGATATCGGTAATGACGATTTTCGCCCCTTCCCGGGCGCAGGCATGGGCTATCGCCAGTCCCATTCCCTGTCCGGATCCGGTGACGATCGCCACACGGTCTTTGAGTCTATTCATGTTTCATCTCCTAACGGGTAAATTGACTTTTACTGAGAGATTGTTTCAGCGTTTCGAACTGTTCCCCGGTGAGTGGGAGAAGCGGCTTTCTCGGAACGCCTCCTGAGAACCCGCAGAGGTCCATCGCCGCCTTCACCCCGGCTACGCCGAATGAACCGGATACCTCTTTGTTCAATCCGATCAGAGAAGCGTTCAACTCTTCCGCTTCCTGCATCTTTCCCTCCCTGAAGAGCGTATAGAGCTTCGCGCAGGCATCGGGAAAGACGTTCGCCAGCGAAAGGACGCCGCCGGTTCCGCCGTTTTTCAGCAGATCGAGAAAATAATTGGCGGTGCCGGCAAGAACGCACATCTTGCCTTTCGCCGCATCGAGGTTCTGCTTGTATGTCTCGCTCGAACTGTCCTTGATGCCGATGACGTTCGGATGATCCTTCACGAGGTTGATCAGATCGGCTTTGATTGTGACGCCGGACGCAACCGAAGGGTTGTTATACAGCAGCACCGGCAGAGGAGACGCGTCCGCCACGGCGGTGATATACTCGGCAAGCACTTCCGGGGTCATCTTCTTCACGAAGAAGTGGGGCATGAGAAGGCTGACCATATCGGCGCCCTCATCGGCCGCCCGCAAGGTCATCGCGATGGTTTCCTGTGTGCTCTCGAAACCCATGCCCGCCATCACGACCTTGCCTTTCGCCCGGGTTTTGACGACCGTCCTTAGCACTGCAAAACGCTCCGGGACGGAAAGGGATTTGTATTCTCCGTTCGTCCCAAGGACAAAATATCCCGTCAGAGAGGTCCCGTTCATCTTCTCCACATTGGCGATGAGCCCGTGAAACAACACCCGGTCATCCCTGAAGGGGGTAACCATCGGGGCAAAGACGCCAAGCGCTTCCTTCTTTTTATCCGTCATTTACTCCTCCTTATATAAAAACCTTTAAGTCATTTACTTTTGTTTTGGAAAGTTCCCATATCACCTGTTCATTAATCTCACCAGTTCATTTACCACCGCATCGATGAATGCGTCGTCGTTGATGTGCCAATCGAGTTCGTCATACTGTATCGCGGGAGAGAGACGCGACTTGAGTGTACGGATGAACACCGCATTGACTTCCGGGTCCCAATGCGCCCGCCCTTCATGGTCGGGATACGAAAAACCCTTGAGTGGGATGAACACGTGCGTCGGTCCCTTTGCCTTGTTGAGCCTGTCGGCCGTAAGAATCGCGGCCTTTGTAAGTTCTTCCCTGGAGAGCCTCACCAGGGTGAGCTGGGAATTGTGCACGATGTATTTCCTTTTGCGCATTTCCGGCGGCAGCGTATCCACCGGCCCCATGACCGCATAATTGATGCTCCCCGGCACGACGACCTGAGGAAGACCGAGCGCCCCTGCGGCTTCCAGCCTGTAATCCCTGATGGAGGCGTGAAGCCCATTCACCACGGAATCCCCCAGCTCGTGGAGATTGAGATCGAGCACCCCCTTGAAGATCCCATCGCGGATCATGTCCTCCATGGCGATTCCGCCCGTCCCGTTCTGATGGAACGCAATGGCGTCATATCCCTTTTCAGAAAGGAGCTTTATCGCCCTCATTGCCCCCTGCGTGATGGTGCCGAGCATCGAAAGGGCCACGGGAACGCGGGGAGAAGGCCGATCACCGCCGCCGGCCGTATTGATCACCATGCCGCAGACCGCCGCCGCCGCATTGTCGAAGACCCGCCGGGTGACAAAATTGATCCCCTGGATGTCTGCAACGGAGTGCATCATGATGATATCCTTCGTCCCCACAAAGGGGCCGAAAGTCGCCCTTCCGGAGGCAACTGTGGATACCATGAATTTCGGGACGCCGAACGGAAGCTCTCTCATCGCCGCGGTCCCGATATCGGTGCCCTGTGCGCCGCCTATGGAAATGATCCCCTGGAACTTTCCTGCCTCGAAAACCTTTCTGGCCAGAACGGAAGCCCCTTCCCGCATGGCGCTGATGCACCTTCCCTTATCTTTCGAGGCGATCAGTTCAGCGATCGACGACCCGCCCGCCTCTGCCACCTGATGGCGTGTGATATCGGTCGCATGCCCGCTTTCCTGGAGAATTCCGGTATCCATCAAAAGCACCCTGCATCCTAAGGACTCCATTTTCTCCTTAAGATACAAGGCCTCCTCGGCCTTGGTATCGAATGTCGCGATCAGCAGGACCGCGGGCGCTTTCGGTTTGTCAGTCGTGTTCATCAATCGCTCCGATGATCGATATCATTCTGCAATCCCTCCGGTCAGGCTCGGAGATGATAACCGTTCAGAGTACATCCTTGATTTAAAGAAGCTCACTTAACCTTTTAATTTTGTTTGATAAGAACTAGCTTTTAGGCAGGCCGAGTATATGAAGATGGCTATTGTGTGTCAAGATAATTTCTCGTTCGCCTTACAATCTTCACTGTTGATTATGAAAGGCTATCGACTTTTTTATTGAACTCAGCGTGTGCGGTTCATGAAAAAATAACATGTGCAGGACCTTGACGCCGCTCAAAAATCCGGATGAATACCCGTGCGAACCTCTTTTCGGCATTTGCGGCAACGGTAAATGATCTGCGGAAAGCCAGAAACAATCATCATCCAGTGACTTCATCACAGACTTTTAAACAGACACTGCAGACCAGCCCTGACTGGCGATAAGCCCTGCATGCGAATCGATTGATGGCATCGGGTTGTCCAGATTGCAGGATGGTCATAAGTGCCTCTTATCTTTTATGGCCCTTCTGTTTTTCTTTTTAGTCTTTTTTGTCTGAACAAGCGTCTCTGCCAATATCCGCTTTTTTAAGCCGCTAATATATTTATTATTTTTCTCGACTTTATTCCTTCGACTTTTTATCCACTGCCCTATCAAGAACCCGATAACGCAAGCGACCGATATAAATATCCACGACTCTGATGTATTAGGAAACATATCCCGCTCCGTATGGTGGACTGTAGGAGATTAAAGTATGCACATTCCCCTCCCCTGAATTGACTGCCGGGGTTTTATGCTCCTTTGATTATTAAAGCTTTTTCCCGGTAGAGGCAAGATAAATGTGGGTTCATTCTGTCGGTCGATTCTGAGAAGTATGTCCATCCTTATGAACGGGAATTCTATAGAACCATTTGATAGGGGACGCTTTTCAGATAATGGCGATGG
>PNOO01000046.1 GCA_013824905.1 Syntrophus sp. (in: bacteria)
ATCGGGATGATCCCTGATCAGGAGGGGCCCCGGTACTATCCCATGGATCAGGAAAGCCCCGAAAAGGACCGCCAACACGGGGTTGGGCGGGATGCCTAGCGTGAGAAGGGGGATAAAGGAGGTCGATGCCGCGGCATTGTTGGCCGATTCCGGCGCCGCAACACCTTCTATCATCCCTGTGCCCAAGCGCTCAGGATTTTTCGCCACCCATTTTTCCACTCCATAGGCAACAAACGTGGCAATCACGGGCCCCCCTCCCGGAAGAATCCCCAGAAAAAATCCCACGCAGGTTCCCCTGAGGATGGCCCATTTGGCCTGCAACCAGTCCAGTTTGGTGGGGAATAGATTCTTGATTCTGACTTTCAGGATGTTTCCGGAAACGAGGGTTTCGAAGTTTTTGAACACTTCCGCCACGCCGAACAAACCCATGGCCAGCGGGGCCACTCCGATGCCCTCAAATAGATTCGGAATTCCCAGGGTCATCCGCTGTTCGGAAGTGATGGGATCAAGACCCACACTGCTCAGGAGAAGACCGACAAATGTCATAGTAACGGCCTTGAGCCTGGAGCCATGGGCGAGGTAAGCAATGAACACGAACCCCAGCGTGATGACGGCAAAGTATTCGGGAGGACCGAATTTCAAGGCTATCCTGGACAGGGGAGCGGCAAGGAGCTGCAGACCGATCAACCCTATGGTGCCGGCGATAAAGGAACCGAAAGCGGCAATTCCCAAGGCCGGGCCGACACGGCCCTGGAGGGCCATCTGATAACCGTCCAGACAGGTGACAACCGAAGCGGTTTCACCAGGGACATTGACGAGGATGGAGGTTGTCGAACCGCCATACATCACTCCGTAATAAATTCCCGCCAGCATGATAATCGCCCCTGTCGGTTCCAGTTGGAAGGTGATGGGCAGCAGAATGGAGATCGCGGCGACCGGGCCGATTCCCGGAAGGATGCCTATTAATGTTCCCAGAAGACAGCCTGCAAATATCAGGATGATATTGTCAAAGCGGAGAGCGACCGAAAAACCATTGATCAAACCGCTGAAAGTATCCAAAGAAGACTCCCCTCCTGTGAAAAAAGATCAAAAACCGAAAACCCCTCTGGGGAGCGGTGTTCCCAAAAAATAAGCAAACAGAGAATAGCTGGACAAAGAGGCGACCAGGGAGCCGATGATAATCGCCCAGGGTTTCATTTTCCCCAGGCGGAACAACACCATCATCAATCCGAAGGTGGCGAGGAGATAACCGACCTTCTCAAGGGCCATGCAGTAGATGGTCAGCGTAGCAATAACGATGAGATTAATTACCCGGTTTGAATCTTTCGCACCGCTTTCCCTGCTTACGGCTTGTGTTTTTGCAACCAGATTGAACCCCAGCAGGATGCAGGCAAAGAAAGCCAAACCGACGCTCGCCCATAAGGGAATGAAGCCGGGGCCTGGGTTGCGAAGCACCCCGACACCCAAGCGGAGGGAAGCGGTAAAGACAAAAACCGATAGGATAAGCCAAACAGCGCAGCCTACAAGGTCCCGTTTATCCATCATCCCGTCCAATCACCGGTCTATAGAAACCCTAACATCACCGTTTACTCTAACGGTGTAGCCGCCTTTTTAATCAGACCGCTTGCGATCAAATGCCTATTAATTTTTTCCCAGTTGATCTTTAAAAAATCTTCGAATTGCCTTCCGTCGTAGAATACGGGAACCAAATCGATCCTGTCGAGGGTCTCTAGATATTCTTTATTTTCAATTGCGATGGCAAAGGTCTTTTCCAGTTTTTCCACAACTTCCCGGGGAAGGTTGTGAGGACCGACGATCGAATATACCGCATCGTTGACAAAATCATAACCGGCTTCCTTCAGGGTGGGAACACCGGGAAATTTCGGCGATCGTTTGTCGCTCATGGTGGCCAGTAAGCGGCTCTGACCTGCCTTCAGCGAAGGAATGAATTCCGAGGTCAGCGAGGCAAAATCGACATGCCCGCCCAAGAGGGCCATGAGCGCTTCGTTGCCGCCTTTATAAGGCACATGAATCATTTGAGCCTTTTCCTTGCCGGCTATTTCTTCTACGGCGGCGTGGGTTGTACTTCCCACACCGGTGGTCGCATATTTTATTTTACCGGGATGCTTCACTGCGTCGTCAACCAGCTCTTTTAGAGTTTTCCAGGGGGCATCGCTATTGGTTACAATTCCCATTTGAGGTGTGGAATAGCCGATGATGGGCTTGAAGCTTTTCAACGGTCGAAAAGGAACCTGTTGCATCTGAGAAACGCGGATCAGAACCGAGCTGGGGGTTGCGCAAAGGGTGTAACCATCAGGATTCTGGCTGAGCATGGCGGACAGAGCGACCGTGCCGGTGCCGCCCGGTTTGTTTTCGATCACGACCGGATTTCCGGCGACCTTTTTCACTGCAGCGGCCAAGGCTCTGGCGCTCAGATCCATGCTCCCTCCGGGAGCAAAGCCGACCAGAAGAGTAATGGGCCTGTCCGGGTAAACAGCCTCCGCCGTACCAGCGATCATGACAGGGCTTGTCAAGAACAATCCGCCCGCGATGACCAAACCCAACCATGTATTATTATTCATCGTATTATTATTCATCATGATATCCACTTCCTTCTTCAGTCCTCCCTGCGCAGCGATCGTTCCGACACTCTGGTGCGGCCCTGCACATAGGCGCGATCCTCTTTTAGGTCCGCACCCTGAGCCGCTGCGGTGGCGAGTTCGTCGCAGCGTTCATTTTCCGGATGACCGGCATGCCCAGGTACCCAGACGAACTGCACCCGGTGCGAATCGCATAGATCCAAGAGTTGCGCCCACAGATCGCTGTTCTCAGCGGCTTCGCTTTTCGTGCGCATCCAGTTGTTGGCACGCCATTTACGGGCCCATCCCTTGTCGATTCCATTGACCACATAACGCGAATCACTGTACAGGATGACGTCGGCCGGTGTTTTCAGCGCCCTGAGCGCGGCGATGCAGGCCATCATCTCCATGCGGTTGTTCGTGGTCAGCCGAAAGCCATCGGCAAACTCAATCCGCTTTTCCCCTGTGACAATGATAACACCGTAACCCCCCGGTCCCGGATTTCCGCGACAGCCGCCGTCGGTATAAATGGCGGTCTCTCCGGGAGACGGGCGGGTGGAAGGAACTTTAAGGGAGTTCGCTTTACCGGAAATTCTCCCGAATGATGCCGGATTTTCCAGCCACCGCTGCGCCTCAGTCAGTGAGGCAAACCCTTTGTAAAGGGCCCCGGAAAACCCTCTGACCTGCTCCTCGGCGCCCTCCGAACCGAACCAGGCGTTGTAGATGCCCGGTTTAATCCCCTTGGCTACGGCATAATGTTTCTTGGTTTTTCCCATACGCGGCCCTCTCTACGGGCGCCAATCACAAGATAAAAGCAGGGACAAGAAGAATGTAGATGCGGCTTAGATAAAAGGAGCATTGTCCGTCTTCGACCGAGTCAGGTCCGTTCCGCTATTTCAATCCGGACATTTTCGGGGCCGCGGATAAAAGCGATCCTAAGGCCGGGCCGGACCGTGACGGGTTCTGCGGCAAATTCCGCACCCCTGCGTTTAAGCTCTGCTACTGTTTCATCCATATTTTTTACCAGAAGCCCGAAATGGTCGAGGCCGAGGTAACGACCCGGAGGACTGGCCGGCGGATCTTCCTCCGGCGCCGGTTGTACAATATAGATGGACAAGCCATTCAGGTCCAGATCGATTCGGGGCTTTCCTTCCGGCGTAAGGGATTCGATCACTTTTGCATCGAACATCCTATGGTAATAATGGGCGGTGGCCTGTGGATCCCTGCTTACTAAGTGGAGATGGTAGAACTGATAGGTTGGCGGCATAAGGCTCTCCTTTGAAGATATGATGAGATAAACTCCCTCTTCGTCCGGTGAATGTACGAAAAGCGGAGTTTGAAGTCAAGTAATACCGACAGTAATACCGAGCAGCCCTGATATTCAAAACGGGGAATACTGATTTTATGGACCAATCGATCCTTGGAAGTGTAAAAAATACGGTCAAGAGGAAACGGAACGTCCGGCCAGCCATGCCCCTGCGGCAATCAAGACGGAGCCAGGTATCAGCCCCGGCCCCATGGACTCCCGAAAGAGGAGGGATATCAGGAGGGTCGAACCGATGGGGATGAAGTAGGCAAGCGTGCTGATCAGCGGTACGTTGCCGCGTTTCACGCCGATCTCCCACCAATGATAGGCAAGTCCCACCGGACCGATCCCGCCGAAAAGCACCCAGAATAACGCTTCGGCGCCGACCGGCGGCAGGTTCTGCCACTCCCCCCGGAAGACTGCAACAGCGGCTGCCATTATTGCGCACAAGGTGAAATGAAACGCCGTTCCGCCCTGCTCCTCGGGGATTCGCCAGCGGCGGAGCAAAACACTGTAACATGCCCAGAGAAAGCCTCCGAGGAGCGCCAGTGCCAGGGGAACCGGCGCCTCCGGCATCCGGAGCAAATCCGACCAACCGCGGGCGGTGACGATTCCCGAGAAACCTAAAAGGACACCGGCCGCCATGGGGAGAAGGCGGATCTTCTCCCGGATCAGGAGTGAGGATAAAAGGACGATCCAGACTGGCCAGAGGTAGTTGAGGAGGTTCACTTGTCCGATTGCCTGTTCCGGGGCCGTGCCAAAAGCAAATGCGAGGATGACCGTGTAGAATGCGACTCCCCAGAAGCCGATCACGATGACCCGGAAAGGGAGACGAAGCAAGTTTTCCAAGGGTCGGCGCCGGAAGAATTGCAGGAGGACAACCGTGATCACACCGGTTCCCGTCATCAGTGTCAGATAGACCATCGGTCCCAGGAGCCGCGCTCCACTGGTAAAACAGACACCGCTTGTGCACCAGAGAAGGATCGAACCAACGGCGGCGGCGGTTGCACTACTCCTGTTTCCTTTATCTATATGGAAGAAAAAATTCACCCCCTCTTTCCAGCCGTATTACTTTTTCAGGTACGCCAATAGGGCATCAATCCCCGCCTGGGAAACGACTTCATCCTGATCGGAATGGCCTGAACTGCAACCGATTCCACCGACAATCTGTTTGTCGACAAAAATCGGAAGACCTCCGGCGACGATCATGAAGCGCCCGTGGTTACTGACATGGATACCGTATGAAGGGCCGCCGGGCATACTTGTCTCCCCATATGCGCGTGTGGACTTGCGTGCGGCCGCAGCCGTAAAAGCCTTGCTGATTGCGATATCGATGCTGGTGATGCGTGCATTGTCCATCCGATGAAACATCAATAGACTGCCGCTGTCGTCGGTGATGGCGATATCCATATCGACCCCGATTTCGCATGCCTTCTTCTCTGAAGCGGCCATCATGACACGTGCATCCTCCAGAGTCAGCCTGGGAACCGTTTTCATCGGATAAACCTCCTATTCTTTTTGATAGCGAATGACCGAAGGCCATCGGCCTTGCGAACATGAAGGGAAACTTTAACGAGCCTGTCAATCATTCGCTCAATGTTTTTCTCAACACGTTTGATGCCTTGAATGATACCACTTTCCGAGCATCAATGGTGATCGACTTGCCGGTCTTGGGATTCCTGCCCTTTCTGGCATGTTTGTTCATTATCGTCCACTTCCCAAATCCTGAGATCTTGACCGGGTTTCCTCCGATCAGTTCGTCCTTCATGATTTCAAAAAGACTGTCGACGGAGGCCACACATTCTTTCTTCGTCAAACCGATTTCCTCTTGGATTAACCCGATGAGATCAACCTTTGTTAATGCCATAACTCCCCCTCCTTTTTGCGTTTATGTTGATGATGGATGTTGTTCTTTATCAGATTCGAACAGCTTTTTCAAAGACGCAAGATACTCGGCTGATGATTCGTCACCTTCCTTAGGCGCCCAAAACGCTTTTTCCTCCTGAGTCAAGGGTAAAAATGGTCCCGCCTTGGATTCAAAAAATACACTCCTTTCTTGGAAAGAGATCCATGTATGAAATTTCCCGTGAGGGATATTGACGATCATTGCATGACCGGCCGGTCCAAGAAGCGCCTTTTTTTCTATGCTTCCGTAATCATCAAACAGGATCAGACCCATTTCCCCTTTTATGACGATCAGGGTTTCATCTTTGTTCTTATCCAGATGCCTGTGCGGCTGAATATACGAACCCGGTTCAATTGCATTGAGAAGGCGTTGGCAGATATCCTCATCCGAATGGTGAAAATTATAATTCTTGCGTAATCTGGGTGATTGTTTTGCCTGAATGGATATCTCGTCAAGCATCTGACCGGTAATCAGTTGGGCTTCAGTCATTTTCTTTTCAGTAAAAACAGCCATGGCATTTGTTCTTCCTTCCTATCCTGAGTAAAGAGGTCGAGAAGAGGGATCTCTTTTAACGGACCTGGTTTCGACAAGGCGCCGTGTTGCGCCAAACCGCCCCCTCCGTCGCCGCCTTTGCCTATGCCGCGGTTACATTACGCTCTAAGAAGCGTGAGGATTTCAGTGATATCGGGCAGCTCCTTGATGGGATAGACTTTGACGAAGACCACCTTGCCGGTTTCGTCGAGGATCATGTTGGCCCTTTCGGAAAAACCCTGAATCGGCCGGAAGAGTCCCAGGGATTTTGCCACCTTTCCATGGGGCCAGAAATCGCAGAGCAATCGGGTCTCTTTGATCTTCAGCGCAGCAGCCCAGGCCTTTTTTGAGGGGACCGTATCCACACTGAGCCCCAGTGCCACGGTGTTGAGCCTGGCGAAGGCCCGCCGGTTCTTTTCCAGCGTTTTCATCTGCTCGGCGCACAGGGGCGTCCAGGCGAGGGGATGCCAGGAGAGGAGAACCTTTTTACCCCGAAGTGTGGACAGCCGGACTTGCTGTCCCCCCTGGTCCGGAAGAGAAAAATCCTTCATCCGGCGCCCGACAGTGACGACCTTTTTTTTAACCATGGAAAGCCTCCTTTTCCCAATTTGTATCTGCCGGCTGCCGCACCTTAAGAAACCGGTTGTTGGTACACATTTTCACCACATTTTCACATTTTAGGATGGTGCGAGTGTAACGACCGGAGACATAAGTGTCAAGAATATTCATCTGGGTCATTAGTCCCGTTTTGGTAAAGCAAGTGCTATGGATGAAGCTTCAGACGTTGAACTTGGGCGGCAGGGGCTGGTCCATTGCCAGCCTTTTGCCAGGTAAAATCATGAGGGTCGATGTCCCGTGGGCAAGGAGTTTGCCGTTTTCGTCGGTCACTGTAGCTTCAGCATATCCCAGCGTCTTGCCCAGTTTGATCCGACTGCCTTTAGCGATCAGTTTACCCGATACCGCCGGCGCAAGATAGTTTAGTTTTAAATCGACGGAGGTGGCGGCGGCGTTCTGGTCTTCGATCTCATAAAATATCGCCCAGAAAGTAGCTGCATCGATAATTGACGAAAAAACCCCACCATGAACAAAGCCAAACGGCTGCAGATGCTTTGGGGCCAGATTGATTTCAAGTAGGCTGAAACCGGGCCCTATATCTGAAATCGTCATCGATAACAGCTCGAAATAGGGACTATGGTTTACCAACCGGTTGACCAGTTGAATATATTCGGCATTGAGTTCCTTCATTTCACCTCTTGGACTGTGTTTGCGCGGAAGCATTACAGAGTAATCCGGTAAAGAATAAAGGGGCCAGCCCGTAAATGGCTAACCCCTTGATTTTCATGGTGGGCCAGGACAGAATTGAACTGTCGACACACGGATTTTCAGTCCGTTGCTCTACCGACTGAGCTACCGGCCCGCACCGCAGCCCAATTTCCGCCGCAATGGAACGCTCTTCTATAAAATATCCTCCTGTTTGTCAAGGCATTTTTATATCGGAAAAGAACCATTATTACAACCCCTTGGAGCTTGAATCGACGCCCCACGGATTTTCAATCGGTAGCTCGGAAGACCCTGTTTCCGGCGTTCGGGTTCCATGCAGACCCAGGCGGTTCGGCGATACCGTCAGCGCTGACTGGCGGAATCAAGGTTAGGGGTAAAGCAGAAGGGGGGGCCTCAACATCGGTCAGGGGCTGATTGTTGAAAAGGGAATTTCCAGTCGGGCGCACCTCCGCACCGCGTTCGTTTCCCACACGGACAACGAGGGTTAAAGCGATCTTGTCGTGCCAGCCCTGTTTCCGATTGTCGAAGGCAATCCAGATAAAGCCAAGGAAGAAAAAGAGTCCCGAGATCAGAGAGCCCACCCAGCGGAGAAAGGCGATGCCAAGGGTCATTTTTTCACCCGAGATCCGGATGAGGCGGAGTCCAAAGAGCCTCTTCCCCAGCGTTCGGCCGATGGTTCCGTGGAACCAGATAAAGTAAATCATGTCCATAAACACCGCCGTCACGAGATAGATGACCATAAAAAGGCCCATCCCGCGGGGAAGATCCCCGGTCATGGCGATACTCACGAGCGAAACGCCCCCAAGTCCCATGGCGAGGAGGCCGATCAAAAAGAGGACGAGTGATATGAGGTAGAGGATGAACTTATCGACACTATAGGCCAATAACCGTCGCCAGAAACTGCCGAACCTCCTATTTGCCATGTGGACCTCCCCCCTCGGGGCCGCCGAGGGTGCCTTTTTCGTATTGGAGGATGGCGATGACGGCCACCGCCGCCGTATCCACCCGAAGTACCCGTTTCCCAAGACTCACGGACAAAAAACCTGCCTGTTGAGCCTGGTCGATTTCCTTCTTGTCGAACCCCCCTTCCGGTCCGACGACCAGAAGAAATCCTCTGGTTCCGTCGTTCTTCGGATCCCTGAGAATCTCGCGGATCCCCCTGGCCGACTCCTCCTCCCAGCAGATGAGATTGAGCCATTCCGGATGGGTGGAGCGGAGCACCTCGTCTAAGGATGCGATTTCCCCGATCTCCGGAATGTCGGCCCGACCGCATTGACGGGAAGCTTCGATGGCGATCTTCTGCCAGCGCTCCCGCTTTTGCGGCGACTTTTCCGCTGGCCAGCGGGGAATGGACCGTTCCGCGTGGAAGGGGATGATCCTGCCTGCGCCGAGTTCCGTGGCGTGACGGATGATCGCCTCCATCTTGTCCGCTTTGGGGATCGCCTGGCAGAGGGTGATCTCGATCCTGTCTGCCGTCATGGGGCGCCTGTCGTTGATCTCCAGGGCAAGCCCTTCCGCCGCCTGCCGGATCACCGCCTCGTACTCCCACCCCGTCCCGTTGAAGACATGGAGGGGTTCGCCCGCCCGCATCCTGAGAACAGTCTTTAAGTACCTGGCCTGTTCCGCCGTTACGATACAGACGTCGCCCGTCTCGATGGAATGCCGGAGGAAGAGCCGGGGGATACTCATTGGTCGCTTCCCTCTTTCCTAAGGACATAGCAGACCCACTCCTGCTCGGTGATGAGGCGCTGGAGAGAAATGCTTTGCCCCAGAAAACGGACCTCGATGTCCGGTTTGTTCTGCTCGATGATCCCCGAGATGACGAGAGTTCCGCCGGGGCTGACGAGGCGGATGAGATGGGGAGAAAGCTCTATCAGGATCCTCGCTGTCAGGTTTGCAACGATCAGTGAGAAGGGTTCGGTGAGAGCGGCGATGGCCCGGCTGTCGACCGTAACGCGATCTTCGACCCGGTTGATACGGATATTTTCCTGTGCGATCTTTGTCGCCTGTTCGTCATCATCCACGCAGAGCACCCGTCCTGCGCCGAGCTTCGCGCAGGCGATACCGAGGATGCCCGTTCCCGTCCCGACGTCGAGGACGTGCCCTTTCGCGAAAGTCCGGTCGTCTAAGAGTATTGCCTCGATCGCCTCCAGACACATCCTTGTGGAGGCGTGCTGGCCGGTGCCGAATGCCATGCCGGGGTCGATTTCGATGACGATATCCGTGCCGTTCGGTGTAAAACGCTCCCAGGTTGGTTTGATAACGAGGTTACGACTCACTCGGAGGGGTTTGAAGTATTTTTTCCACGTTTCACCCCAGTCGGGATCACGGATGACCTCCGTCCGAAAGCCAGGCTTTTCCAGCACTGGGAAGAGTTCCGCCAGGCTGTCGAGGTAGATTTGAAGGGCCGTGAGGCGCTGTTCCAAATGGACATCGCAGGGGAGGAAGGCCTTCAGTGTCTCCCGCGGGGGTGGCACAGGGCAAACGCCCGATTCTGGCGGCTCCGGAGATTCCTGAAATGCCCCCTGGGCGCCGATCTCCGTCAGGAAGTTGGTCAATGCGTCGTTCAACTCCTCCGGGGCGAAGAGCTCGATCTTCAGCCAGTCGTCCTTCTTTTTTCTCTCTTTATCAGGTTCCACCGGCATGATCCGCGATCCCTCCCAATTTCAGCAGGCTTTGATAAGAAATTTATAACCTTTGTAAGTTTTTTTTTCAAGCGGCTTGAATTTGAGGAGGACTTCATGGTATGCGTCAAGGCTAATTCCGGGCGCGGATTTTAGGGAAACTCTACGCTTTGGCGGAAACAGGAAAGGAACAACGGTGCGGTATTATCCTCTTTTTCTCGATATTTCCCGGCGCCTCTGCGTCGTCGTCGGCGGCGGGAATGTTGCAGAAAGGAAGGTTGAAAGGCTCCTTGCCTGTGGCGCCTGCGTTGAGGTGGTCGGAAAGAGGCTGACCCCGACGCTTGCTGCGCTTGCAGGGGAGGGGAAGATCATTCACCACGATGCCGACTATGAAGAAGCTTTGATTCGCGGGGCTTTTCTCGTCATCGGTGCGACGGACAGCGACACAGTGAATGGGCGGATTGCCATGGATGCCCGCGCACTGGGAATACCGGTAAACATCGTCGACGAGCCCGCCCGGTGCGACTTCATCCTCCCGTCCATCGTTGAGCGGGGGGACCTGGCGATCGCCGTCTCCACCGGAGGCAAGAGCCCCGCCCTGGCCAAGAAACTCCGGACTGAGCTGGAGGCTGCCTATGGCCAGGAGTACGCCATTCTGCTACAGATCATGGGGGAACTGCGCGAGAAGATCATCGCCGGCCGACGTCCCTCTGCCGAGAATCGGAACCGTTTCGAGGCCGTTGTCTCTTCCCGGATTCTGGACCACATCCGCGCGGGGCGGTGGAAAAAGGTGAAGTCACTGATCAGGGAGTTGACCGGAATAGAGATGGAGGTGGAACCGCGATGATAGGAATCGTCCTTTTTAAGACGGCCCTTGCTGCCTACCTGGTCTGCGCCGTCGTCTACGGAGCTTCGCTCTGGGTACGGAGGGTCCTGACGGCCCGGTTTGCCACGGGGCTGATGGTTGCGGCCTTCGTCATACATACCTCCTCATTTGCTTCCCGCTGGCTAACGGCGGGGCTGAGCCCGGCAGTCGGCATCCATGACGCCCTTTCCTTTTTCGCCTGGGTCATGGCGGCGGCCTATCTTGCTTTGCAACTGAAAACCAAGACGCGTGTCTTGGGAGCGTTCGTCTCGCCGGTGATCTGTCTGATCATGGTTGTTGCCTCCGTGGAATTAGGGGGGACGGTCGGCGCACCTGTCATGCTGAAGGGTTCATTGGTCACTCTCCACGTCATGCTCTCCGTGACCGGTGAGGCCCTGTTCGCCCTGGCCTCCTGTGCAGGTCTGATGTATCTGATTCAAGACAGTCTGCTCAAACGGAAGAAGGCAGGGAGCCTGATCCGGCTCTTCCCGTCGCTCCACGACCTGGACCGGATCAACAACCTCTGTCTCTCCTGGGGATTCCCCTTGCTGACGCTCGGTGTTCTTGCCGGCTCGCTCTGGGCGCGAATCGTCTGGGGGAGCCACTGGCAGTGGGATTCCAAACAAGTCTGGACCCTTCTGGCCTGGTTTTTATATGCCTTCCTGCTCCATCAGCGGCTGGTCATGGGATGGCGGGGACGCAGAGCGGCCCGCTGGTCGCTCATGGTATTTGCAGTTCTCGTCACTCTGCTGATCTTCGGGAAGCTCTTCCTTGAGACGGTCCACAACTTCGTGTGAATCTATGCGACTCGTTCTCATCGGCATGAACCATAAGACCGCTCCTCTCGAGATCCGGGAGCGGCTGCAGCTATTCTGCGGGGAAGGAGACCAGCCTCTCCCAGAGCTGATGCGGCTTTCGGAGATCCGGGAGGCCCTATACCTGGCCACCTGCAACCGGGTCGAGGTCCTTGCCCGCGTCGCGGACAACGGACAGGCTGTCGAGGGCTTGAAGTCCTTTATATACCGTCGGGGGAATCTTGACATTGCGGAGATGGAGAAGTGCCTTTATATTTACAGGGACCTGGAGGCGGTCCGGCATCTTTTCCGAGTGACGTCGAGCCTCGATTCCATGATCATGGGTGAGCCGCAGATCCTTGGGCAGATGAAGGAAGCCTATCGCATGGCGGTAGATTGCCACACGACGGGAGTCCTCCTCAACCGGCTGAGCCATCATGCATTCCAGGTGGCCAAACGGGTCCGAACTGAGACGGGAATCGCCGGTAATGCCGTATCCGTCAGTTACGCGGCCGTGGAGCTTGCGAAAAAGATCTTTGGCGATCTCAAGGGGAAGTCGATCCTCCTGATCGGCGCCGGAGAGATGTCGGAGCTGGCTGCCCGCCACCTGCTCCGCCAAGGGGTGGGCAGCATCCACATCACCAACCGGACCTACACCAGAGCCGAGGCGATGGCGGCGGAGTTCCAGGGAATTCCGGTCGCCTTTGAACAGTTTCCCGAAGTCCTGCCGGAGGTGGATATCGTGATCGCCTCCACCGGCGCCCCTGGTTATATCATGACCGCTGAGATGGTAGCGGCGGCTCTCCGGCGGCGGCGGAACCGTCTGCTGTTTCTAATCGATATTGCCGTCCCCCGGGATATCGATCCTGCGGCCGGCGAGATCGATAACGTCTATCTCTACAACATTGATCACCTGCAGGATGTGGTCGATGCGAACCGCGAAGGAAGGCGGGCGGAAGCGATGAAGGCGGAAGAGATCGTTGCGGAGGAGGTTGCGGCCTTTGAAACGTGGTTCAACACCCTGGAAGTGGTGCCCACCATCGTAGCGCTCCGCGAAAAGATTGAAGGGATCGTGAAAGGGGAACTGGAGAAATCCGAATCCTGGATGAGGAAACTGGGTGACCAGGAGCGGAGCCGGGTCGAGATCCTTGCTGCCTCCATCGTGAACAAGATCCTCCATGATCCGATGACCGGTCTGAAGGAAGAGAGCCGGGAGAAGGATGCCCTGCCCTTCGTGGCGGCTATCCGCAGACTCTTCAAATTATGACGGTTCTATAGAAAAACCCATGTGTTGCATTGCATCCTTCCCGTCGTCAGGATCGGGGAAGGCTTTCTAACGATAGGAGGACAGCATCGAAAAACTATTCAGGATCGGAACGAGAGGGAGCGCCCTGGCGCTGACGCAGTCCCAATGGGTGGCGGCCCGCATCCGGGAGCAGCTTCCCGATGCCGCGGTGGAGC
>PNOO01000047.1 GCA_013824905.1 Syntrophus sp. (in: bacteria)
TAATACCCTTATCGGTGACCAGAAGGGCCTTCTTTGCCTCGAGGTTCCCGGCCTCCTCGCCCATCTTGTCCAGCGCGCCGAAGCCGGCAAGAATGAGGTTCGGTGATTTGAGCATGATCAGTTTGCGGTCCATCTCGACTCCTCCTTCTTCACTTAGGGTAAGCAATCCTTAACACACGCGAACAAAAGCAACATTCCACAATCGACCAAACTTGTCAATGAAAATGAGGTCAAAGACCACCTCCCGGGGGGATGACCGCGTCTTCTCCGAACAAGTCCATCGAAACCCATTTTGTGTGGTGGGATGGAGCATTCTTAATTTACCTTATTCTTCCAGTATGGCTACCGGCCGGAGGGGCGACCCCGTCCCCTTTCTTATCTTCAAGGGAAGCCCGATGAAGGTGAAACGTTTACCGACGATCTTATCCAAGTTACACAGGTTCTCTATATGGGTAATACCCCGCTCTGCGCAGGTGCTATGGCAGGGATAGGTCTTATCGTACCACATGTCCGGACTTGCCGAATCAACGCCGAAATTCACGCATCCCTGGTCAATGATGTATTCCGTAGCCTCTCGGTTGAGGCCCGGATAATCGGTCATATATTCGGGTTTGCCATAATAGCGGTCATACTGGGCCGTATAGAAGAGAATGGTGTCGCCTTTACGGATGTCGAGACGCCACCTTTTAAGCTCCTGTTCGATTTTCTGTCTGCCGAACTGTGTCTTCTGCGGGATGTCGCTCACATCGAGGCAGATGGCGGAGGTGATACAGTGATCCAAGGGGATCTTGTCGACCGACGGCGCTTTCGGGTCCCGTGAGAGATGACTGATGGCATCGATGTGGGTCGGTCCATGGTCACAGAACATAATCCCCCGAGTTTCATAAGAAAAACCGGTCCCCAGTTGCCTTTTGCACTCTTCATGGGAGAGGTGTGTCCAGACGACCGTTTTCAAATGACCCGGGTAGACGGGCATATCCTGGTATATCTCCTGGCTGAGGTCGATGATCTTTCCTTTGAATGACATATCTTATCTCCTTTCTGCTGAATCGATTTTAGTGATGTTTTTTTTACCAGATTCTGAAACTCATCCACGACTGCCGCGGCGAAAGGCTCGTCGTTGATATGCATGGGCAGCAACTTGACGGGGATTGATGATTTGACCTTCTCCTGTAATCCTTTGACGAACGCCCGAACACCCGAGGGATTGTAGAAGGCTCTCCCTTGCTGATTGGGATGAGAAAACCCCCGTAAAGGGACGATGACCACGGTGTTGCCGTGGGAATGGTTCAACTTGCGTGCCATGGTCTGTCCAAGCCTAGCCATCTCGCGGTTGGACGGCTGGACAAAGGTCATCTCCGGGTTGTGCATTATCGTTTTTCGTTTCTTAAAGATTTTTTTCAATTCAGTGAAAGATCCGGCCACGATGTAATCGGTGCTGCCGGGGATGATGACCTGAGGAATACCGATGGCAGAGGCCGCTTCCATACGATCGGGTCCTGCGGTGTGCTCTCCGCCTGCCAGCTCGTCGATCAGCTCGTGGGTCGTCAGATCAATGATGCCGGTAAACATGCCTTGCCGGATCATCTGTTCCATCGCCTTCCCGCCAACCCCGTTCGGATGAAAGGCAACGATATCGTAGCCCGCCTTTTTCAGGAGGGAAACGATGCGCATCCCGGTAGGCGTCGTCGTTCCATAGATCGTTATGGCGATTTGGGCTCTTTTTCCTGTGCGAACCGTTCCCGCCCGGATCATGCCGGCAACCGCTCCTGCGGCATGGGTCAGAATCTGCTTCAGAATCGGATTCAAACCGAAGAAATCCACAACCGAGTGGATGAGGGTGATGTCGGTCGTTCCCACATAGGTCTCAAAGGGCCGCTTCCCCGAAGCCATTGTCGAAAGCATCACTTTAGGGACTCCGATGGGAAGAACTCTCATCGCCGTCGTCCCGATCAGTGTGCCTTGAGCGCCGCCGATAGACAAAACAGCATGGATCTTCCTACGGTCATAGAGGGATTTTGTCAGAATGGCGGCACCGTTCATCATGGTTTCGATCACTTCGCCCCTGTCCCTTGCGTCGAGAAGTTGCTCGATTGACCGGCCCCCTGCCAGAGCGACCTCCTGCCGGCTGATGTCTCCCTCTCCACTGGGGGAGGGAAACATCCCCGTATTCATGACAAGAACATCAATACCCTGGCGCTCGAGGACGCTTTTTAAAAAATGCGCCTCCGTTCCTTTGGTGTCAAGGGTGATGATGAGTAATACAGTCTTCTTCATACGCACTCAGCAGGTCGTCAAGATATTGCTATTTAGACCATTTCATCCGTCAGCGCTGCGATTGTTCCTGCCTCGACAAAGGTCTTTCCACCTCATTCAGGGATAGGACGATTTATTAAAAACCCGGGCATCATGTCCGGGAAGGACGAGAGCGGCGCGCCGCTTGATCTCCTTAAAACTGTTCCACATCTCAAAATAGTTGATGTATCGTCCGATGGGGATGAATTCGAGGAGCTGACCAGGATCGCCCTCCATGTTCTCTTCAACGAATACGGCATCCCCGGCGATCACGACGGTGCCTTTCGCCGTCCGCACGGCGACGGATTGGTGGCCCACGGAATGGCCCGGCGTGGGGAAAAAGGTGATCGCGTCGTTGTATGCGTAGTCGCCGTCCACCGTGATGAATGAACAGCCCGTAAATGGCGCTTCGATCCCGAGGATCGGCGCTTCGTAGGAGCGGTAGTAGGGCGGGAGGGTGGGGTTCAGGGCGAACTCCAGTTCCCTGGCCTGAACGTAGTAGCGGGCGTTTCGGAAGAGTTTCATGTTCGAACAGTGGTCCCAGTGGAGGTGGGTGAAGAAAACGGCGCTGATCGCCTCGGGCCGAATGCCCGCCCGGCTCATCAGTTGCTCATCGATCCTGCCCCCCTTCGGCTGAAAGCCTTCGTGGTGCCACTTGTTCGCCCGCTCGGTGTTGCACATCCCCGTATCAACGAGGAAATGCTCCTTGCCATCGGTAATGCACCAGGCCGTCGACGGGGTATCCACCTTCGTACCGACGCCCCTTCCCAGCGTACAGTACGCCCCCTGGTCCAGGGTGATGGTGCCGGTATTGAGCGGTATGATTTTATAATCCACGATCAAAGTTCCTTAAATTTTAGCGCCGAGACAATGCACCACCTCATCGATCCGGCAGTTGAGCTCCTCGAGCGTCCCGGACATCCGGACCTCACCTTTTTCTATAACATAGGCCCGCAGATTGTCCGACAGGCGCATGGCCATCTCGGCGTGCTGTTCCACCAGCAGGATGGTCACGCCGTCCCTCTGGAGCTTCTGGATGATCTCCATGATCTCCTGCACGATCTTCGGCGCAAGCCCCTCACTCGGCTCGTCGATGAGCATCAGTTTCGGCTTCGCCATCAGCCCCCGGGCAATGGTAAGCATCTGCTGTTCGCCGCCGGAGAGTTTTCCCCCTTCCTGCCCGAGCCGCTCCTTGAGTCGGGGAAAGTAACCGAAGACATTCTGGAGGCGGTCGTCCAGGTCCTTGACCTTCCCCTGGACGAGCGATCCCAGTTTCAGGTTCTCGTACACGGTGAGGTTGGGGATGACCCGCCTGTCTTCGGGGATGAGCGAAATGCCCTTCCGGGCGATCCGGTATGGCGGCAGGCCCGCAATGTCCTCGCCGAAGAAAAGGACCTTCCCGCTCTTGGGGGGCTGGACGCCCATGATCGTCTTCATGGTGGTCGTCTTGCCAACCCCGTTTCGACCGAGGAGAACGACGATCTCCCCTTCCTTCACCTCCAGCGAGACATCGTGCAGGATATGGCTGTATCCGTAATAGGTATTGACCTTCTCTACGCTGAGCATGCCTTCCCTTCCCCCAGATAGACCCTCTGGACCTCCTCGTTGTCGCTTACCTCGATCGGCGTCCCTTCCGCAAGGGTACGGCCTTCGTTCAACACGAGGATTTCATCCGATATCCCCATCACCACACTCATGTCATGCTCCACGAGGACAATCGATAACTTCAGTTCCTTGTTCAGTTTTTTAATCAATTCAGCACAGAGGTTGGTTTCAGCGCAACTCATCCCCGCGGTCGGTTCGTCGAGGAGCAGGACTTCCGGCTCGGTCGCCAGCGCAATCCCTATCTCCAGGTAGCGCCTCTCTCCGTGGGACAGGGTGGAGGCGAGCAAGCTCCGCTTGTCCAGCAGTTCGACCTGCTCCAGGATGTCGAGCGCCCGTTCGTTCAATGCGGAAAAGGAGTGGGTTGTCCGCCAGAAGTTAAAGGCGGTATTCCTGGACTGGGCTGAAATGCGGACATTTTCGAAAACGGTCAGGTTCGGGAAAATGTGGGTTATCTGATAGGTCTTGGTAATACCGAGCCGCGACGTTTTATGGAGCGAGAGATTGGTGATATCCCTGTCCTTGAAGAAAACCTTGCCGTTCGTTGCCAGGTAGACGCCGGCTATCAGGTTGAAGAGAGTCGTTTTCCCCGCACCATTGGGGCCGATGATCGATTTGAGCTGCCCCTGCCGAAGGGTGAAATCGACCCCGTCGACGGCATGGATCCCCCCGAAGTGTTTTGAAACCTTATCCGTTCTCAAGAGCATATCGCCATCCACCTCATTGGAAGTCCGCCGCCTTGTTCTGCAGCTTGACCATTTTACGGCTGAGATACTTCTCCCGGAGCGTCCCCATGATGCCCCCGGGGAAAATAAGGATGATCACCACGAAAATGGCACCGACAAAGAGCTCCCACCGGGGGGTGAAGAGACTGATCGTATTTTGCAAAAAGAGAAAAACGGCCACCCCGACGAGGGGCCCCAGAAAGGTCCCCCGCCCGCCGAGAACGGTCATCATCACGATCGTCCCTGAGGTCAGCCAGAAGAGCGAGGTCAGGGGGACGTACCCGAGGTATAAGGTGTTCAGGGCGCCGGCAAGGCCCCCGTACAGGCCCGACAGGACGAGAGAGAAAAACTTGACGAGAGTCGTGTTGTAGCCGCACGCCTTCGCCCGTTCCTCATTCTCGCGGAACGCCTGGAGCATCTTCCCGAAGGGGGACTGGAGGATTCGCCAGGTGAGGTAGAGCATGACGACGGTGATCGCCAGGACGAAATAGTAGAGGTGCTTGGGTTTGTCGAGGCTGACCGAAAAGAGGTTGACCGTCGCCATGATATGGGTCAGACCGTCCTCCCCCCGGGTAATCTCTTTCAGCGGCGAGAGGGCGGTAAAATAGAGCATCTGGCCGAAGGCCAGGGAGATCATGGCGAAATAGACGCCCCGGCGGCGTATGGCGAGGGCGCCGATGAAGCAGGCCAGAAGCATCGAAGCAACGACCCCGACGGCAATCCCGGTCAGGATGTCCACTTGCCAGTACTTGATCGCGAGCCCCGCGCTGTAAGCACCGAGACCGAAATACGCGGCGTGGCCGAAGGAGAGAACGCCGGTGTATCCCAAAAGGAGATTGAAGCCGAGACCGAAAATGGTCCAGATCAGGATCTCCGTGGACAGCGGAACGGAGATGACGAAGGGGAGTGCGACCAGGACAAGGGCCGTTCCCCAGACGATCGTCGCCCGCGGCTTCGGTTCGACATCCGTTAACATGGCTTTTTTATCGGTTGCCTGCTTCATCGTTCAAACCCCGCTCTATTCTCTTCCACTCTCCCCGAAAAGCCCCCGCGGTCGTATCAGAAGAATGACCGCCATGCAGAAGTACATGGCCACGTTAGAATATTCTCCCGCAACCAGCGCCGTGAAGGCAACGATGACCCCGATCAGGAGCCCCCCGACGATTGCACCCCCCAGGCTTCCCAGTCCGCCGACGACCGTCACAACGAAGGCCCCCATGGTCATCTCCACCCCCATGTCCGGCGTCGCGGACATCATCGGGACGGCGATCGCACCCGCCAGCGCCGCAAGACCGACACCCAGGGCAAAACCGATCGTCCAGATCCGGGAGGTGTTGATGCCCAGGACCTGGACCATCAGGCTGTCCTGCGTCGCCGCCCTGATGATCATCCCCAGGTCGCTCTTCTTCAGAAAGATCCATAGGGAAATCAGAACGGCAAGGGTGAACACGATGATGAACATCCGGTAGTTCGAGAGGATCAACGGCCCTACCTTCGTCGCCCCGCTGAAGGCCGCGGGGTAGGCGACGGCCTTCCCGATTAGCCCGAAAGCGATCTTGATCACATCGGGAATGGCCACGGCAAGACCGAAGGTGAGCAGCAGCGGCAGGAGTGGATCCTTCCCATACAGCGGCTTAAGGAGTACAACCTCGACGAGAGCCCCGATGAGGGCAACGATCACGATGGCGCTCACGATACCGACGGCGAAGTTTCCGGAGAGGCTGACGGCACAAAAAACGACATAGGCCCCGAGCATGGCGAACGCCCCGTGGGCGAAATTGACGACGTCGAGAAGACCGTAGATGATCGAAAGCCCACTTGCCATGATCACAAAGATGGAACCAAGCGCCAGTCCGAAAAAGAGCTGCATGAGAATGACGTTCAGGGGAATATCGCTGATCATGTCAATACCTCATTAATTCCTCCGGAGGGAATTCCCCCCGGAGGATGTTAACCGGTCACTATTTGGGTAATTTGATATTGGCGAAGGGGAGTTTTTTCGCATTGTCCGCGCAGGACATGATGATCGATTCACCGGGAATCTCGGCTACGATATCGGCAAGGTCCCAGCCTTTCGCTTTCGTTCCCTTTCCTTTTACCAAGACGTAGCTCTGAACCCTCTGATGATCGCAGGCACGGACAGACTCGGGTCCTTTCGTCAAGGTATAGTTTAAACCTTCCATTGCGGCAACGATCTTCTCCTTATCGGTGACCGTGTTTGCCTTCTGCATGGCCATGAGAATCACATTCGTTGCCACATAACCCGTCTCCCCGTCCTGCTCAACGGGTTGACCGAACTTCTTCATATACGCTTCTATGAATTTCTTGCTGGCCGGATACTTATCTTTAAGTCCCCAATAGAAAGACATCCCTCCCATGACATTCTCATCGTATGCCGCTCCGACCTCTTTTATTGTAGCCATGGCCGTCTTCGTGCAGACGATCTTCATCTGCTTGGTTAAACCAAGCTCGCTCAATTGTTTGATGGCCGCGGTCTGATCCGCCCCCAGGTTGTTCATGACGAGGACTTCCGGCTTGGCGGCCATGATCTTGGTGAAATACGTGGAAAAATCAGTGGTTCCGAGAGGGGCATAGACATTACCGAGAAACTGGGCGCCCATCTGCTGGCTCTGCCACATCCAGCCCTCGAGGAGGCTGTGACCCCAGCGGTAATCCGCGGTAATGGCAAACCATTTCTTCCCGAGCTTCTCAAAGGCGTATTTCGATGTGGCTAGGGCTGCCGAGTAGGGAATCATCATGAAAGCGAAGCCGTACTTACACTGGTCCGCCCCGAGCACCATATCGGACATACAATAGGCCAGATAAGGCGTTTTGTTTTTACAGGCAAATTCGTTGATGGCCAGAGAGATCGCCCCGGAGAGGGTTCCCCCGATAAAATCGCACTTTTCCTCTTCCAACAGCTCTTTGGCCCGGCGCAACGCGACGGCCCCGTTAAGCTGGTCATCTCTGTGGACCCACTCGATCTTGCGTCCCAGGATGCCTCCCTTGGCGTTCCATTCTTCAACGGCAAGCCGGGTCGCATTCACCTGATCGGCGCCAAGGGCGGAATAGGGACCGGTCAGCGGATGCATCGTTCCGTACTTCACCACCCCCTCCTTGGCGCTGGCTCTTCGGGTGATAAAGGGGATACCAGGGCCCAGGAGCACCGCTCCCGCCAGTGCAGACGCCTTTAAAAAATCCCTCCGCGCGACCTTCTTATCCAATTTTTCATCCATGTACCGTTCCTCCTTTTTTTGATGATGGAAGTATGACAACCCCTCCTCCCGCCACATCACCGCCCCGCAGGAGTCTTATCGCCGCTTGTCCGTTACGATCAATTCGCTGTCCGCCTCAAAAGCCTTGGCCTACGGCCCAATGCGGTCAATTGCATTGAAGCCGGCCCGTGTCAGGTGGAGCGAATGTAAAGTAACGATCTTAATTTCCATGATATCTTCCTTTTTCTTTTTTGTTTTAGGGGAATTTTTGATGATACCCGCATGACTTCCGGATCACAATCTCAGGCTGCAGGATGATCTGGCTGACCGGTGCAGCGTTTTCCTTGATTCTTTTACAGAGGATTTCGATTGCCATGGTCCCCATTTCATACTTTTTTTGGCTGATCGTGGTCAGTTCAATCCCCCGTAGCGCGCTGGCGGCAATGTTGTCGAAACCCACCAGAGCGATATCTTCGGGAATGCTCAAGCCGGCATCAAAAACTGCTTCCCGAACGCCCAAGGCCATATAGTCATTCTGGGCAAAGATAGCGGTCGGAGGCGATTCTCGCTCAAGAAGATTCCTGGTCGCGTCATAGGCCTTCTCCTTCGAAAAGTGACATTCTACGATGAGTTCAGGCTCTATCGTCAGCCCGCCATCGATCATGGCCCTTTTGGCGCCTTCGGTTCTTTCCATGGCTGTAGAGATGGCGAAGGAACCGGCAATGATGGCGACTCGGCGATGGCCCAGCTTATTGAGGTGCTGCATGGCCATGTAGCCGCCCGAAAAATTGTCCAGAACGACATAATCAATCATTTTATCAAGCTCATGGCTACGGATTCTCCTGTTCACCAAGACAAAGGGGAAATTGTCATCCAAAAGGGGTTTGATATCGGGATCATTGATTTCGACCGAGGAAAAAACGATGCCGTCAACCCCTTTGCTGCGCAGTAAATCGATGAAATGCTTCTGAAGACGATGATCGTAGGTGGTGCTGCACAGGATGACGTTGTAGCCCAATTCCATCGCCTTGTCTTCGATCCCCTTTGCAAGCTCCGGATAGAAGGGGTTCATGATACTGGTGATGACGAGCCCCAGGGTTTTGCTTTGCCTGCTGACCAGGCTTCGCGCCACATAGTTGGGATAGTAATGCAACTCTTCCGCGATCACTACGATTCTGTCCCTCGTTTTTCGACTGATTTTCGGATGATGGTTCAGGGCCATGGAGACGGTTGTTGCCGAGACACCTGCCAGTTTGGCTATGTCTTTGATAGTTGATTTCTTTTTCACGTCATACCAAGTGAGTTTAACGTTAAACCGGCAGTACCAGAAAGAAGGGAGGTCTGTCAAGAAGTTTTTTCATCAATCTACAAGATGGGTAGATCGTTCAAGGCCGGAGTAACATGGATGAACGTGCTAAAATTTCATGATCAACGGATCGATCTTTTCCGTGTCTGTCGCACGGATGCTCAGCTGCAACTCCTTAGGCTTCTTGGCCTCCTTTCCTTCATCAGCGGGATACTGTATCCCCTCACGGGAGAAGGATGCCACCGGGACCCGGGGGAACCGTTCCTGCAAGTGCGGACGCTTTTAACAACTCCCCTCGCGTTTCCTTTCTATCCCGTTTATTTCCATGTCGCGCTCCTTCTTCTGTTGTACGCGGGAGTATCACTACCCCTTCTCCTACCCACCGTCGGTAGGTAGGAGTTATGTCGTTGTGTCATGCACCTGGCAACAATTATGAGGGCTTGTCAATGAAATGCATTGTGAAAAAACAGGATATGCAAACCTTGATTGCGGGGTGAATGAATTTCGGATACCCTGTGCGGCATCGACATAAAAACGGTGATGCCGATCCCTTCTTCCAACGCTCAGATCACCGGAGTAAGGAGAACCCATGTCCCACGTATTTGTCAGGCAGGCGACCTATGAAAATAGTGTGCTCAGGCCGCTGATCTTCGAGATGATGGAGGCGATGGGGGGAGCGGAAATCCATAAAAGCAGCCGCGTCCTGATCAAACCGAACCTCCTCTCCCCGGCTACGCCGCAGCAGGCCATCCTGACCCATCCAGCCATCATCCGGTTTGTTGTGGAGTACGTTCTGGAGAAGGGGGCGCGACCGCTCGTCGCCGATAGCCCCGCGATCGGCTCCTTCGAGACGATCCTCAGGCGAAACGGCATTCATGACGCCCTTAGGGGGTGCGACTGCGAATGCCGGCCGTTTCAGAATTCGGTCAAGGTCGATGTCGGCGAGCCTTTCGGCGCAATCGCCGTCGCTGAGGAGGCAGTCCGGGCGGATGTGATCGTAAACCTCGCCAAATTCAAGACCCACAGCCAAATGCTCCTTACCCTCGCGGTCAAAAACCTCTTCGGTTGCATCGTCGGCTACCGGAAACCGGAGTGGCACATGCGGGCCGGCGTCGACAGGCAAATGTTCGCCCGGCTGCTCGTCCGGATCGGCCGGACGCTGAAGCCGTCATTCAATATCCTCGACGGCATCTTAGCCCTCGAGGGGGATGGCCCCGGCCGGGGTGGCGTCCCAAAGCAAATCGGTCTTCTCATGGCCGGGCGAGACCCCTTTGCCGTCGATCTCGCCGTTTGCCGGATGCTGGGCCTCGGTCAGGAACAGGTCCCGCTGCTGAAGGCTGCCGCAGAAAATGGCGTCCTTCTGCCCGAACCGGAGATTGACGGGACTCTCCCTGCGATTCGGGATTTCCGGCTCCCCTGTCTCACACCGCTCATCTATGGTCCGCGGTTCCTCCACGCCTTCATCCGGCGACAGCTCATCCGGCGACCGGTCTGTGACGGGGCTCTCTGCCGGATGTGCGGGGAATGCTGGGAGATCTGTCCAGCCGGGGCGATAACGCCGGAGGAGAAGCCGCTCCGTTTCGATTACAACCGTTACAACCGTTGCATCCGTTGCTACTGTTGCATTGAGGTCTGCCCCTTCGGCGCCCTCCGGACCGCCGAGACTCTTGCCGGAAGGATCTTCCGCCGGACGGCGGCGGTCATCCTCCCGCCTGGTTCGATGGAATAAAAGGGTTTTACCTTTACCGAAGCTTATGTTAGTGAACTACGACGAATGAGAGATGGGGGGCAAGAAAGAGGAAGGGCATGGTTGAACATTTCGTAAGCGGTTTGTCAGGTTACCTGCAGGGATCTTATCTTCTCGCCTATCTGGCCGTCTACCTTGGGGGTATACTGGTCAGCTTCACCCCCTGCGTCTATCCGATCATTCCTATCACCGTCGCTTTTATCGGGGCGCGGGGCAGCGGTTCCTTGAACCGGGGATTTGTCCTTGCGTTGGTCTACGTCCTTGGTATGGCCGTCACTTATATGATTCTCGGCGCCGTCGCTTCTCTTACCGGAAAGCTGTTCGGCCGTATCCAGATAAACCCCTGGACCTATTTTCTCATCGGAAACCTCTGCATTCTCATGGGCTTGTCAATGATGGATCTGTTTTCCCTCCGCATTCGGACACCCGGCTTCGTGACAAGGATGCAGCGACAAAGAAAAATTCATGGAATAACGGGTAGTTTCCTCGTCGGGGCGGCCTCCGGACTCGTCATGGGTCCCTGTACGGCGCCGGCCCTTGCCGTGGTTCTCGGCTATGCGGCGACCCGGCAGAACGTGATCTTTGCCTCCAGTTTGTTGTTTGTCTTTGCCGTCGGGATGGGGACCGTCCTTATCCTCCTCGGTACTTTTGCCGGTCTTCTGGCCGGCATCCCCAGATCCGGCGCGTGGATGGTCCGGGTCAGCCATCTCTTCGGCTGGATACTTCTCGGTACAGGCGAGTATTTCCTGATCAACGCGGGAATTCTCTGGGTTTAAGGAGATAAAATGTGGTACGCATTCAATCGGAAAAAGAAGTTTCTTGAAGTTCTGTTTACCGGCGGATTCAGGCGAATCGCCATGGCCGTATTGATCGCCTCTGTGTTCACCCCCCTCCCCGGTGCCCGCGCGGCTAACCCCCAACCGTTCGACATCACGAAGCTCACCATCGAGAACAAGGCGCCGGACTTCGTCCTTACGGACCTGAACGGCCAGAAATTCCGCCTGAGCGACCATAAAGGGAAAAGACCGGTCCTGATCATTTTCAGTACGACCTGGTGTTCCTTCTGCAGGGCCGAGATCCCCCACTTCAAATCCCTCTATGCCTCTTATGCCAAGCAGGGGCTGGAGATCGTCAACATCGACATCCAGGAATCGAAAGAAAAGGTGGTAAAATACGCCGCCAAATACGAGTTGCCCTACCGTACCCTGTTGGACGAGGACGGTACGGTAAGCGGTGTTTACGAAGTCAAGGGAGTTCCTACGCTGATTCTCGTCGACAAAAACGGTATGATCGTCTGCCGTCAGTGCCGCACCGTGGATACCCTGCTCAAGACGATGATGAAGAAGTGATAACCGCTTTTGGGCCGGATCTCACGAGATCGTTTGTGGGGGATGCGGGATCAACCGGAAGGGCATGAAAAAGGAGAGTCGGACGAAATCCCCGGCAGCGGGCCGGAAGAGCATCGTATGTATCAGGAGGCAATATGAGCGTTCTTATCCATTTTTCGATTTTTCCCACCGACAAGGGAACGAGCGTCAGCCCCTATGTGGCCAAAGCCGTGCGGATCATCCGGGAGAGCGGTCTCCCCTATAAGATCGGTCCGATGAGCACGGCCGTCGAGGGGGAGTGGGGCGAGGTCATGGCCGTGGTGGAGAACAGCTTTAAAGAACTCCGGAAGGAGTGCAGCCGGATTTACATGACGCTGCAGATGGATTACCGCGAGGGGGCGGTCAACCGCATTGAGGGAAAGATCAAGTCGATCGAGGAGAAACTGTAATCATCCTTCATCGGTTCCCTGGTTTATGGGATCCTCCCGCAGAAGAACCCGCTTCGGGGCGGGATGATTCATTTTGGTACCACGCGATGGTTTTTGTCAGGCCTGTGCGGAAATCGGTTCGCGCCCGGAAGCCGAATTCCTGAAAGGCGCGGGTCGTATCGAGCATCCGCCGGGGCTGGCCGTCGGGTTTGGTCGTGTCCCAGACGATGCGGCCCTTAAAGCCGGTCAATTCCACGATGAGGGTCACCAGATCCAGGATGGAGATCTCGAAACCGGCGCCGATGTTGACGGGATCGGACTTGTCGTATTTTTCCGTTGCAAGAATGATCGCCTCCGCGGCGTCCTCCACGTAGAAGAATTCCCTCGTCGCGTCGCCCGTTCCCCAGACGACGATCTCCTCATCGCCCTGCCGCATGGCGTCGACGCACTTCTTGATCAGGGCGGGGATCACATGGGAGGAGCGAGGATCGAAGTTGTCGCCGGGGCCATAGAGATTCACCGGGAGGAGGAATATGGAATTGAAGCCGTACTGCTGCCGGTAAGACTGGGACTGGACGAGCATCATTTTCTTGGCGAGGCCATAAGGGGCGTTGGTCTCTT
>PNOO01000048.1 GCA_013824905.1 Syntrophus sp. (in: bacteria)
GGGGGATCGTAAAGGGTTGGTTGAGGAAGGTTCCCATGATGTCGCGGCAACCCGTGGGGCCGCAGAGGACGAGCCCTTTTTCAAACCGGAACTTCGCCAGGATATGCAACCCCTCGATATGGTCCACGTGAAAGTGGCTGAGGAAAAGGAAGACCGGTTTTGTGCCGTCGAGATACCGATCTACACGGTGGAGGCCATTTCCCGCATCGAGAATGATGGCATACTGCTTGGTCTGAATCAGTGTGGAGATCGTGTTTCCCGTCTCCGTATCGTACCAGCCGTTCGTTCCCAAGAAGATAACCTTCACACCAGAGCCTCCTCATGCGTTGTTCCGGCAGGCTTCCCGCCGGAGCATTCCTATACCGTACCTAAAGGAGATGGACAAGCCTTTTGTCATTTGGTTCGATGAAATTCCTCTTGACAAAATATGATTTAGACTACATGGTGAGCCGCCATTCATAAAATGAACGGCCATTCATGTTATTCGAATCCGGGATCACAGATGGTAAAAGCGGAGCGCAGGGAAAGGGAATTCAATCTGCGACGGGCGGAAATCCTCGAACAGGCGGAAAAGATATTCGCCGCAAAGGGTTTCTACAATGCCGCCGTGGCGGAGATAGCCGGCGCCTCGGGATTCGCCGTCGGCAGCCTCTACCAGTTTTTCCCGAGCAAAGAGCAGCTCTACATCTCGATGCTCACCGAAAAACTGAATACGATGTACTCCAGCATTCGGGAGTCGGTGGTCAAACAGGCGGATATCATCAAGAAAATCGAAGTTCTGGTCGCTTCTCAATTCCGTTTCGTCGAGAACAATACGGAATTCTGCTGCATCTTCATCCGGGGGGATCATCTGTCCCTCTCCGAAGGAAGCGTCGAGCTCAGGAAGCGGCTGAAGGTCGATTATGACATCCACATCTCTTTCACGGAAGAGGTGATTCGCGAGGGGATCCGGACCGGTCTCCTCAAGAAGATGGATCCCTGCATGATGGCCGCCGCCCTGACGGGCATCACCAATTCCTATGCCTCCAGATGGCTGACCACGGTGGAGGGGACGTCTTTGATGAACTATGTCCCGTTTGTCATGGACATTTTCCTGGAAGGGGTCAGGAAAGATGCGAAATAAGAAAAGGGTTCTCGGAGGAATGTTCTTTATCCTGGTTTTCGTGTCAATCTCCGGTGTTCGGGCCGCGGAGACGGTCAAGCCTCTAACGCTTACGGAGAGTATCGACATGGCCCTGAAACAGAGCGTTCTCATCCACGCGGCCAAAGAAGGGGTCCGGGGGGCGGAGGCGCAGCAGAAGGAGGCCTTCACGGGATTCCTCCCCAAGTTCAGCACATCTTACAGCTACACACGATTGAACGAGGATCCCTATTTCGTTTTTCCGGGTGCGCCGCCTCTGGTCCCTGCCGGCAATATGACAACGGGGACGAAGGACAACTACAACTGGAATGTCGAGGCTAGGCAGCCCCTTTTCGCCGGGGGGGGCATCCGGGCGAACTATGAGGCGAGCCGTCTGGGCGCCGAGATCGCCCGCATGGAGGAGGCAGCGACGGTCCAGGACCTCGTTTCGGATGTAAAGGTCTCCTATTTCAGCACCCTGAAGGCGGCGAGGATCCTTTCCGTGGCGAAACAGTCCGTCGAGCAGCTCAAGGCCCATCGGGATATGGCCCAGGGCTTCTTCGACGTCGGCATCATCCCCCGCAACGACCTCCTCTATGCCGAGGTCGAGCTGGCGAACGGCCGGCAGTTCCTGCTCCGGGCGGAAAACGGCGTGGAGATGGCCAAGGCGAAATTCAACACGATTTTAAGGCGGGCCATCGACTCCCCGGTGGAGATCGAAGATATCCTGAAAGAACAGCCTCTGGATACGCCCCTCAATGCCTGCGTTGCCGCCGCCCTCGATAACCGGCCGGAGATCCGGTCTTACATGCTCCATGTGGAGCAGGCGCGGAGCATCGTCAATCTCTCGCGAAGCGAATACTATCCGAACGTCAGCCTTATCGGTCACTATGCCAAATACGGAGACACGCCGGGCGTCTCCGGGAGTCCTTACAGGGCTCAGGAAAACTGGACCATCCTGGCGATTGCGAACTGGAACTTCTGGGAGTGGGGAAAAACGAAGCACCGCGTGGATGCAGGCATCAGCCGGGAAAACCGGGCGACAGACATCCTGACCAATATCCGGGATCAGATTACCCTGGAGGTGAAAAACGCCTTCCTCCTCCTTAATGAGGCGGGAAAACAGGTTCAGGTATCGAAAAAGGCGATCGAACAGGCGGAAGAGAATTTCCGGATCAATACAGAGAGGTACCGGGAGCAGGTGGGGACGTCGACCGATGTGATCGACGCCCAAACGCTGCTCACGAAGGCCAGAGCGGACCACTTCAACGCCCTCGGCGATTTCAACATCAACCAGGCGAGGCTGGAGAGGGCGATGGGTGTGAAGCGGGTCGATCATCGATGAGCATCTTGAACACATTGGATTTCTGAAATATTCTGCGACGATCCGAGTTTCCGGGAGACATGCCTTTAAAGAGCCGTAGAACGAAGGGGTTTTGCGGCAGGATCCGGCGGATAGTGATGGGCATTTCCAAGTCGGTTGAATGAAGGAGTGGTGATGAAAAAACTGTTTTCGCAATGGGTGCCGGGCATTGTTGCGTTTCTTCTTTTGGCAGCGACCCCTGCATCCCTTTTAGCCGCTGAGTATTCCCTGGGCGATCTCTGCCGGATCGCCGTGACCCAATCTGAAAAGCTCAAAGTGGCCGAGGAAAACCTCGCGATCTCGGAGATAGGAAAGGACAAAGCCCTCTCCTATCTGATGCCCCGCCTCACCGCCTCGGCAGGTTATACCCGGTATACGGAAAAGAAAATCTCCGGGACTAGCGTCATCCAGCCGGAGAGCGGATCCTCGTGGGGCGTCCGACTGGACGAGACCGTTTCCCTGAGCGGCCGGGAGCTCACGGCGCTCGGCATCTCCAGGCAAAACGTGACGAAGAGCCGGCACGATCTGACGGCCATCCGCGAGGACTATCTTCTCAGGTATGTGGCCGCCGCCTATTACAATGTCCTGATGGCCCGGAAAAGTCTCGATATCGCCGATGCGAACCTGGAGCGTCTTACCATGTATAGAAACGCCGCCGAACAACGATTGAAGATCGGCGAGGTGACCAGGACCGTCCTCCTTCGGGCGGAAGGGGAGCTCTCGGGGGCAAAGTCGGACCGCCTTCAGGCCAAAAACGGCCTCGAACTGGCCATGGCAGTTTTGGCGAACAATTGCGGGATCAAAGACCCTTTCAGCCTCAGGGAAGTTCCCGCGGAAGAGGGGGATCTTTCCGGCGTGAGCCGCTTTCAGGAGCAGGCCTTTACGGTCCGGGCGGACCTTAAGAGTCTGGAAGTCCAGAAACAGATCGCCGCCGACCAGACCCGATTCACCGAAGGCGCCTTCTGGCCCAGCCTCTCCGTTTTCGGCGTCTATGCCGGGGCTGATCAGTACCCGCCTCCGGGAAGCCTCAACCGGGAGAGCATCTACGCGGGCGCGGCCCTGAACTTTCCTTTCTTCGAGGGAGGACTTAGGAAAGCCGAGGTGCAGGAGGCGAAAGCCCGTGAGAGGCAGGCCTCACTTTTTTATGAAGACTTGAAGAAGGCGATCGAGATCGAGGTCCAGACCGCCTACCTGGAGCTGGCGACCCAGAAAGGGACCCTCCAGTTCCTCAACGACCAGAGTGTCTTTGCCCGCGACAACTACCGTGCCGTAGCGCGGCAATTCGAATTGGGTCTTTCCAACAGCCTCGATGTTCTGGACGCCAACACCCTCCTGGTATCGGCAGAGAGGAAAGTGGCGTCGGCGCTCTACAATTATCAGCTTGCCCTTCTCCGGCTGAAGAAGGCAACGGGAACGCTCCTCACGACCGTCGGATTACAGTGAAAAACGACTCCCATCCATTGAGTAGTGGGAAGATGGCAAGGGGTGGGCATTATAGTATTATGACAGGCATCATTTTTTATTGAAGAGAGGAGATGTGCATGTTCGGACCAACGTCGTCGTTAACCGGGGAAGGGAGATCGGATCGGCAAAAGGTCAGGGCCGGTTCAGTGATCCTTTCGTTACTGCTGTGCGTTGCGGTATCCGCGAATATCGGTTGTAAAAAACAGGAACAGAAAGTGACGAAGGAGCGGTCCGTAAACGTCCGGGTCTGGACGGCGGAGACCCGTTCACTCCGGCCTTTTGTGGAGTCGATCGGGACCCTCAAACCGTACGAAATTGTCAATGTCAGTTCCGAACTGGACGGAATCCTCAAGACGATCCACGTCGACGAAGGATCTCCCGTAACCCGCGGTCAAGTCATTGCCGAGATTAAGGAGACCGATTACCAGCTTGCCATTGAGCAGGCGAAGGCCATACTGAAGCAGGCGGAGGCGGCCCTGGCCAACGCAAAGCAGGAACATTTGCGAAAAGAGGCCCTCTACCGGGAGGAGCTGGTCACGAAGCAGCAGTATGACGATATCGTCGCGCGTCTTGCCGTTGCCCAGGGGGATGTGGAACGGGCGGTAGCGGGACTCGATCTGGCGAAGGAGAAATTGACCAAGACGCGGATCCATGCCCCCATGGCCGGCAGCATCAAAGAAAAGAAGGTCACTGCGGGGGACTATATCCGCAACGGCACGCTTCTCGTCTCGATTATCCGCACCGATCTTCTCAAACTTTCCTTCAGTGTTTCCGAGAAGGATGTGGGAAGCCTCCGGGCGGGCCAGGATGTCTCCTTTGCGGTGGATGCCTTTCCCGGGCGCGAATTTCGCGGCCAGTTGAAGACGATCTATCCCAGTCTGGAGGAGAAGACCCGTTCCCTCCAGGTCGAGGCCGTCGTGACGAACGCGGACCGGAATCTCAAACCGGGACTTTTCGCCCGCGTAACGCTCTACACCGGGTCTGCCCGGGATACGGTTGTCGTTCCGATCACTGCCCTTCTTTACGATAACTCCACCACCAAGCTCTTCGTCGGGGAAGGGGATCGGGCAAAGGAACGAAAGGTAAAAATTGGCCGGAAATACGGAGAATTCATGGAGATTGTGGAGGGCCTCAAGGCGAAGGAGATCGTCGTTACCGTGGGACAGAATAATCTGATGGAAGGGGTGCTCATCAATGTGGCTCGCTGATACCTCGGTCAAAAGGCCGGTTTTTGCCACCATGGTCATCATGGCCCTGGTGGTCCTCGGGGCGGTCAGTTATCCGGAGATCGGCGTTGATCTCTTCCCGAAGGTGGATTTCCCCATCGTCACCATCTCCACGCATTTGAACGGGGCGAGCCCCGAGGTGATCGACGTCGACGTCACCGACAAGATCGAAGGGGCGGTCAATACGATCAACGGCGTAAAGACGATCACCTCGAGCAGCACCGAGGGGGATTCCCGCGTCACGGTGGAGTTTATCCTCGAGCGGAACATCGATCTTGCCGTCCAGGACGTCCGGGAGAAGGTCGCCCTGATCCGGAACAAGCTTCCCCAGGACATCGACGAACCCCGGATCGCCAAGGTGGATCCGGATGCGACGGCGGTCATGTGGCTGAATCTGTCGGGGCAGAAATCGATCCGGGAGCTTTCCACGTACGTCGATGAGGTACTCAGAGAGCAGCTCCAGCGGATAGACGGCGTCGGAAACATCCAGTTATTTGGCCTGCAACTACGCCAGATCCGCGTCTGGCTCGACTCAGGCAAGCTGCAGGCCTACGGGCTTTCCGCAAATGATGTCATGGGGGCCCTCCAGCGGCAGAACGTCGAGCTGCCGGGGGGGCGGATCGAGAGCCTTTCCAAGGAGTATACGATCAAGATCAAAGGGGAGTTCCTCAACGTCCCCGATTTCAACGACCTGGTCATCGCCTACGACAAGGGCGCCCCTGTCCGCCTCCGGGACGTCGGGAAGGCGGAGGACGGGATGGAGGAGCGGCGCAACATCGCCCGCTTCAACGGCATCCCGGCCGTGACGATGGGGATTCAGAAGCAGTCCGGGACGAACACCGTGGCCGTCGTCAACGCGGTCAAGAAGGAGATCGAGAAGATCAACAAGACACTCCCGCCGGGAATGACCCTGAACATCGCCATCGACCAGTCCACCTTCATCCGGCGCTCCATCGCGGAGGTGCAGAAGCACCTGATCCTGGGCTCGCTCTTCGCGATCCTCGCCGTCTTCATCTTCCTGGGCAACATCCGGACGACACTGATCAGCGCGGTGGCCCTGCCGATTTCGATCATCGCCACCTTCGCCCTGATCCGGGTCTTCGGGTTCACCTTCAACAACATGACGATGCTGGCCCTGACCCTCTCCGTCGGGCTCCTCATCGACGACGCCATCATCGTCATCGAGAACATCTACCGTCATGTCGAGGGGGGGATGGCGCCGCGCGAAGCGGCAACCTTCGCCACCACCGAGATCGGCCTGGCGGTCATGGCGACCACCTTCGCCATCGTGGCGATCTTTCTCCCCGTCGCTTTCATGAAGGGGATGATCGGCCGCTTCTTTCTCCAGTTCGCCCTGACGGTCGTCTTTTCGATCCTCGTCTCGCTCCTGGTATCGTTCACTCTGACGCCGATGCTTGCCTCGATCTTCCTGAAGCCCGTCATGGTCAAGCGGGAAGGACCTGCCGGCGCTCCGGCCGCTATCAAGCCGCATCGCCGCTTGGCGGATGCCTTTGATCGGGGCTACAAGAAACTGGAGGCGGGCTACCGCCGTGTCCTGGCCTTTTCCCTGAATCACCGGGTGATCATGCTGGTCGGCGCCCTTGTCCTGTTTGCCGGCAGCCTCTATATGACGAAATACCTGGGGAAAGAGTTCGTCCCTCCCGAAGACCAGGGGCAGTTTATCGTCCGCCTGGAGGCGCCGATAGACTATTCGGTCGAAAAGGCCGACGAGCTCTTCCGGCCGGCGGAGGAGATTGTGAGAAACATGCCGGAGGTCCGGGCGGTTTTATACCGGCTGGGCATCGGCGGCTCGATCAACCGGGCGATCCTGATGACCAGCCTCATCCCGAAGAGCGAACGGAAGAAGTCCCAGATGGACCTGAAGAAGGAGATCCGCGAGAAGCTGCGGCGGTTCCCGGGTCTCAAGGCATCGGCGGAGGACTTCTCCATGATCGGCGGCGGCCAGCGCCAGGTGCCGATCCAGTACAGCATCCGGGGGGCCGATCTCATGGCAGTTCAGGGCTATGCCAAGCAGATCTCCGGCAGCTTCTCGAAAATACCGGGGATTGTGGACGTCGACACCTCCCTCGAGATGGGTAAACCCGAACTCAAGGTCTACATCGACCGGGACAAGGCGGCCGACCTCGGCGTGGATGTGGCGACCGTCGCCCAGGCGATCAACCTCCTCATCAGCGGGGAGACCGAGGTGACCAAATACAAGGACGAGACCCGGGGAAAGCGCTACGACCTGCGGATCCGCCTCAATCCGGAAGAGCGGCGGGATCCGGATGACCTGGGCAAACTCTATGTCCGGTCGCGCGACGGGCGGCTGGTCGAGCTCCACAATCTCGTCCGGGTCCAGGAGGGGGGCGGGCCGAGCGTCATCAACCGCGAGGATCGCCAGCGGGCGGTCACCCTTTTCGCCAGCCTCGAGGGGGTGCCCCTGGGGGAGGCGATGGAAGGCCTCAACGCCATCGCGGCCAAGATCCTGCCTCCCGACTATCTCCCGAAATACCGGGGGCAGGCCGATACCATGAAAGAATCATTCGGCTACCTGCTATTCGCCATCGTCCTCGGGGTGATCATGGCCTACATGGTCCTTGCCGCTCAGTTTGAGAGCTTCGTCCATCCCTTCACCGTGCTTTTGTCCATGCCGCTCTCGTTCATCGGGGCCTTCGGCGCGCTGCTTTTGACGGGAAATACGATCAGCATCTTCAGTTTCATCGGCCTCATTCTCCTGATGGGGCTGGTGAAGAAAAACGCGATCCTCCTGGTCGACTACACAAACGTTCTGCGGGAACGGGGGCTCTCCCGGCGGGAGGCGATCCTCGAGGCCGGACCGGTCCGGCTGCGGCCGATCCTGATGACGACCTTTGCGATGGTCTTCGGGATGCTTCCGGTTGCCTTCGGTATGGGAGAGGGGGCGGAAACCCGGGCTCCCATGGGGATCGCGGTCATCGGCGGCCTTCTTACGTCGCTCTTTCTGACGCTGGTGGTCGTGCCGGCCGCCTATGATCTGTTCGACGACTTCCAGGGGTTCTTCTCGAGACGGAAGAAAAAAGGATAATGTGGCGGAAACAACGGCGGCGTCTCCGGCGGGCGAAGCGCCCCAGCGATAAGAAGGGAGGTTCGACACCATGAAGATGTTTATGATCATCTACGGCGAGGCGGCGGACGAATATGTGATCGACGCCCTGAAGGAGGCCGGGATCCGGGCGTACACGAAGATGGTGGAGGCCAGGGGAGAGGGGACGGAAACCGAACCGAAACTTGGGACCCACTTCTGGCCCGGGAAGAACCATGTCCTTTTTATGGCCGTCGCCGATGAGGAGATCCCCCGGATCCGCGAGCGGATCCGGGAGATCAAGCTGGATCATCCCCGCGCCGGCGTCCGGAGCTTCCTTCTGCCGATGGAGGAGGCTGTTTAGAGCCTGATCCGTCACTTACATCTCTTAATCCATCAGCTGCTCGTTTATCTTGAAAAACCATGAAAGGCAAAGTATCATGGCAAGGCTGATCACGATTTTACACACAATATAACAATGCGGGAAAACTCCCATGAAAAGAGGAAGTCCAATGAAACGTACCGAACCGTTCGTCGTTTTTAATTTGTTTTTGAGCGTGCTCACGGCGTTGATGATTCTGGGGTGCAGCAGCGAGTCCTTATACTCCATTTCCGGCCAAGTGACCTCCGGCGGTTCGGCGCTTTCGGGCGTAACAATGACCCTGATCGGCCCTGCGGGAAGGACAGCGACCACAGATACAAACGGAAATTATTCATTTGGCGACATGCCGATCGGCATCTATACCCTGACCCCTTCTTTGATGGGCTATACCTTTCTCCCGCCAGCCAAGAGCGTCTATCTCGACGGCATCAATGCAACCGCGTTTAATTTCAGCGCCATCATCGGCGGCAGGCTCGCCACGGCGGCCCATACCTTTTACGTGAAGGGCGACGCCACGCTCTGGGGATGGGGAAGCAACAATAGCGGCCAGATCGGCGACGGAACGACGACGGATCGCGCCAACCGCGTGCAGGTCACCACCTTGTCCGGCATGAAAACCGTCGATACGGGCGAAGATCACACGGTCGCCCTGAAGAGCGACGGCACAGTCTGGACATGGGGCAACAACAGCAACGGCCAGCTCGGCAACGGAACGACCACCAGCAGCTCCGTTCCCATCCAGGCCACCTCGCTATCGAACGTGATCAATGTTACGGCGGGCTATAAATTTACGGTCGCCCTGAAGAGCGACGGCACGGTTTGGGCGTGGGGGATCAACAGCAGCGGCCAGCTCGGCAACGGAACGACCTCAGACAGTTCCGTTCCCGTACAAGTCACCGGCCTGTCAACAGCGGCGACGGCTGTTTCGGCAGGCTTTGACCATGTCCTTTCCCTTCAGAACGACGGCACGGTCTGGACATGGGGAAGCAACAGCAAAGGCCAACTCGGCAATGGAACGACCACCGACAGCTCCGTCCCCGTACAGGTCAACGGCGTGTCATCCATCATCGCCATCGCGGCAGGCAATGACTTCAGCCTGGCTCTGAGGAACACGCTCTTCACGATATGGGCCTGGGGAAGCAACAGCAAGGGTCAGCTCGGCAATGGAACGACCACGGACAGCGCCACGGCTGTGAACGTCTCCGGACTGGCCTTAGTGACGGCGATCGCGGCCGGCGATGATCATGCGGTTTCCCTGAAGAGCGACGGCACGGTCTGGACGTGGGGAGACAACAGCAACGGTCAGCTCGGCAACGGCACGGCGACCGGCAGCACCACCCCCGTGCAGGTCACCGGACTGTCGGGCAGCGTGGCTGTTGCGGCAGGCCGGGATGACAGCGCCGTGATGAAGACGGACAACACGCTCTGGGCTTGGGGAAACAACAGCAACGGTCAGCTCGGTGACGGAACGACCACGGACAGATGGACCCCCGTGCAGGCGCCCTAACCGCAGCCTCTCAACCGACCGGGGGATCGTACTTTCCGTCGGTCTTATACGGCCAATATTGCGGCGTTCGGTTTTTAATAAGGATGCATATATGCGGTGATATTGGGCTGCACATCTCAGACAAGGAGAGCAATAGAATATGTATTTTGCTCATCACGATCTGGGCGCCCATTCAGGCGGTGAAATTGTCGAAATTACACTTTCCGGGAGCGCCGCAAATGTTCGCCTGATGGATAGCTCCAATTTCAGCAGCTACCGAAACGGCCGCAACTATCGATGTATAGGCGGGTTGGCCAAACAATCCCCGGTACGTTTGCAGATCCCCAGCTCCGGCCATTGGCATGTTGCGGTGGACATGCAGGGTTTGCGCGGCACCGTCCGGTCTTCCGCCCGCGTTCTTCCCGAGCCGCTTCCAGCTATTAAAGAGATTCCCTAACCAGTGCGCCAAGTTTGGTGCGACCAGACTTACCGCCCGGCCTTGAAACGAGCCACCGACAAATGGATATGTTTATTTTGCATGCGTCCGAAGACAAGGACGGGATACCACAAACTACATCCTCACCCTTTTTAGGTGTACCGAGCCACCTTCTTTTTCTCGGAAAAAAGCCTTGACAAGGCCTTATGTTCGACGCAAACTTGCCTTCAATCGTCCATGATCCAATATCCTTTCAATCAGGGGGCGTGATATGAGGCGCGATTCTTCACCTTCCAAGGAAAAACAATCCAGATCATTGCCGGGACGTCTTATGTTTGTTCGACCTCCCGGATTTTTTTACAGGAAAAACAGGGTATGAGGTATCAAACCGAAGGAGATCATCGGGAACGTATCCATTGAAGTTAAGAACCGGTTGCACATTCGAAAAAGGAGGTGGTTTCGTCACGCATTAAGGGGTTTCCGGAAAAAACAGGTATGAATCTTTAACGAGTAAAGGAGAAAACACATGACCAAAATGTTGATGATTTATCCTGATCGCTGCACCGGCTGCCAGAATTGCGCGCTGTCATGCTCCTTCCACCATGACGGCGAGTTTCGACCCCACACCTCCCGGATCAAGGTCTTTTCCTGGGAGATGGAGGGGTTTTCCATGCCGACCGTATGCCAGCAGTGCGAGGACGCCCCCTGCGTGGCGGTCTGTCCCACCTCCGCTATGCATGACGAGCCTGTCGCCAGCAGGGTTGCCTGGGATGAGGCGAAGTGCATCGGCTGCCGGATGTGCACCCTGGCCTGCCCCTTCGGGGCGGTCGTTTATGAAACGCAGAAGCGCCGTATCATGAAATGTGATCTGTGCGACGGCGAGCCTCAGTGCGTGGCTTTTTGTCCGACCGCCGCCCTCGAATATGTAGATGAAACCGACGCCGCCCGGACGAGGGGAAAGGCCGTCGCCGTCGGCTTCAAGAAAACTTTTGAGGAGGTGAGATGATATGTACGGATGGATAGGCACGATTTTAAGGGTCAATCTGACCGCCGGGTCCTTCAAGAAGGAAGCGCTGGATCCCGAACTGGCCAGAAAGTACATCGGCGCCCGCGGCCTGGGAAGCCGCATCCTGTCCGACGAGATCGATCCGCGGATCGATCCATTGAGCCCGGACAATAAACTTATCTTTGCCTCCGGACCCCTCTCGGGGACGAACGCCCCTTCGGCCGGCCATTTCAACGTCGTGACCAAGGGGCCGCTGGGAGGAACGATTGCCGCCTCCAGCTCCGGCGGCGTCTTCGGCCCGATGATGAAATACGCGGGCTATGACCTGATCATTGTCGAAGGCAAGGCGAAAAAGCCGGTCTATCTCTGGATCAACGACGCGTCGGTCGAGATTCGCGACGCCAGCGCCATCTGGGGAAAGATCGTGCCGGAGACGACCGAGGCCATCCGCGCCGCGACAGATGAAGAGGCGTCGGTGGCCTGCATCGGTCCGGCGGGGGAGAGGCTGGTCCTCTTCGCCAACATCATGAATGAATGCAATCGCGCCGCCGGCCGTACCGGTGTCGGCGCCGTGATGGGTTCGAAAAACTTGAAAGCGGTGGCGATCCGGGGGACGGGGGCGGTCCGCGTCGCGGATGCGAAGGCCTTCAGTGCGGCGATGGTCAAGGCCAGGGACATGATCAAGAACCATCCGGTCGGCGGCGGAGGGCTGAAGATGTATGGGACCGATGTCCTCATCAATATCATGAATGAAAGCGGCGGGCTCCCGACGCGAAATTTCCGCGAGGGGGTCTTTGCGACGGCGGACAAAGTCGGCGGCGAATCCCTGACGAAGAAGATCCTCACACGTCCCCGGGGCTGTTTTTCCTGTATTATCAGCTGCGGACGCGCCACAAGGATCACCAATCCGAAATATGCCGGCTTCGGCGAGGGTCCGGAGTATGAAACCGCCTGGTCGCTGGGTCCGGACTGCGGCATCGACGATCTGGACGCCGTGACGAAGGCCCATTATCTCTGCAACGAGTACGGAATGGACGCGATCGCCATGGGGGCGACGATCGCCTGCGCGATGGATCTTTTTGAAGACGGGATCATCAAGACGAAGGATACCGACGGGGTGGCGCTGAACTTCGGAAACGCCGAGGTAATGGTCGAGATGACCCGCAAGACCGGCGCCGGGGAAGGCTTCGGAAAGAAGCTGGCCCTGGGGAGCTACCGGCTCGCGGAGAGCTACGGCCATCCGGAATATTCCATGTCGGTGAAGAAGCAGGATATGCCTGCCTACGATCCCCGCGTTGTGCAGGGAATGGGGCTGAACTACGCGACGAGCAACCGGGGGGGGTGCCATGTCCGTGGGTATATGACGGCGGTGGAGATCCTCGGCAATCCCGTGAAGATCGACAACCTGACGACCGAAGGAAAGGCGCAGTGGACGATCACCTTCCAGAAT
>PNOO01000049.1 GCA_013824905.1 Syntrophus sp. (in: bacteria)
ACGGTGGACGGCATGATCGCCCGCAAGTTCGGGCGCATCGTGAATATCACGTCGAGCGCTGTGAAGGCCCCGATCAGCATCCTCGGGCTTTCGAACGGCGCCCGTTCCGGCCTGACCGGCTTCGTCGCCGGGGTTGCCCGCGAGGTCGCCAAACACAACGTGACCGTCAACAACCTGCTGCCCGGAGATTTCGATACGGAGCGCCATAAATCCAATACGCAGGCGCTGGCCAAGGTCCAGAACCGATCGTACGAAGAGATGCGGGCCATCCGGATCGGTCAGGTCGCCGCGGGCCGATTCGGCGATCCGGCCGAGCTTGGCGAATACTGTGCCTATCTATGCAGCGTTCAGGCCAGTTTCATCACGGGCCAGAACCTGCTGATCGACGGCGGCAAATACCCCGGTACCTTTTAAACAGACGATTGCCTGGAGTTGGAATCGGGTCTATCGCTTTGTCGGTCTGTAAATGAAGAAGTAAAAAAACGCCTTGCCGCATGCAAAGCGTTTTTTCCTGGGGAGAAGAACACTCCCTCTTGACAGAATGGAGATCCATCACTATGTTACGCGCTGAAAAGCATGCCCCGTCCAATCGTGACGGGATCAATACCGAGAAATAGATTGAGGAGGTAGTCATGGGGCGAGTAAGTTATTTAAGAAGGTTATTCACCGTGGCAATTATTATTTTTGTCTTGCTGGGGGTGGCGCCGGCGCTGATCATGGCGCAGGAGACGGATAAGAAAGACAACCGCCCGGAGCGGGGCATCGCCCTCTACACGGATTATTCGGGCGTCGCCGTTGCGAAGGGGGAGACCGTCCAGATGGACCTGACCCTGGAGAACAAGGGCCGCACCGATGAGAACGTCGACGTACGGATCACATCGGTGGCAAAGGACTGGAAGGCGACATTGAAAGGCGCCCGTTACCGGGTAACCGGAATGTATGTCCCCAACGGCAAGGCGAAGACGCTGGCGTTGACCCTCGAACCCGCCAAGGGAATAGGGCCGGGTAAATACGCCTTCCAGTTCGAAGCGAAAACCGCGGACGGCAAGCTGACCGCCAACCATACACTTTCCGTAGACGTTCAGGAGAGGACGGTTGGCGCCGACAATATTCAGATTACCGCTGCCTATCCGGTCCTCAGAGGCCAGACCGACTCGAAATTCGAGTTCTCGCTCGAAGTGATGAACAAAGGCGACATGGAGAGGACCTTCAACCTCAGCGCGGTCGGTCCGGAAAAGTGGGAAATCAACTTTAAACCGGCGTATGAGCAGAAGCAGATCTCCAGTATCCGGGTGAAGGAGGGGCAGAATCAGACCGTGGCTGTCGAGGTCACTCCCAACCAGAACGCCAACTCCGGGGAGTATCCGGTCCTGGTCCGGATCAGCTCCGGCGAGAGCAAGGCCGAGGTGAAGCTCACGGTGAACCTCACCGGCACTTACAGACTCGACGCCGGGACACCGAATGGGATCCTCTCACTGGAAGCATTCGGGGGGAAGCCGGTGACCTTCTCCCTTTTCGTGAGGAACAACGGCTCCGCCGTGAACCGGAACATCTCTTTCTCGTCATTCAAACCGGAGAACTGGGAGACCACCTTCAAGCCGGAGAAGATCGAGTCCCTCGCGCCCGGCGCGATGAAGCAGGTGGAAGTGACGGTGACGCCGGGCCGCCAGTCTCTCGTCGGGGATTACTCCGTTGGCCTCATGGTGAACGGGGAAAAGGCGGACAAGACCGTGGAGATGAGGGTGACGGTGAAGGCCTCTTCGGCCTGGGGGTGGATCGGGATCGGGATCATCCTCTTGGTGATCGCGGGACTGAGCTTCCTTTTCATCAAAATGGGGAGACGCTAAAGGTGGAAAAAGAGACTGTCATCCGGATCGAAGGGCTCACCAAACGTTACGGGACGCAAATTGCGGTGGACAACCTGAACCTTGAGGTGGCCGCAGGGGAGATCTTCGGATTCCTGGGACCGAACGGCGCCGGGAAGACGACAACGATGCTGATGCTTCTGGGCCTCACCGAGCCGAACGCCGGAACGGTCCGGGTCTGTGGCTATGATCCGGCGCGCGAGCCCCTGAAGGTCAAAGAGGTCATCGGTTACCTGCCGGAGAACGTCGGTTTCTACGAGGATATGGATGCGCGGCAGAACCTCCGTTATATCGCCCGCCTGAACCGGATCCCGGATCAGGTCTCCACTGCGCGGATCGACCGGCTGCTTAAGGAAGTCGACCTGGCCAAGGAGGCGGACAAGAGGGTGGGTTCCTACTCGAAAGGGATGAAGCAGCGTCTCGGTATCGCCGAGGTCCTGATCAAGGAGCCGCGGGTGATCTTCCTCGACGAGCCGACGATCGGCCTCGATCCTGACGGGACGAACCGGATGCTCGATCTGATTTCCAATCTCAGCCGGGAAAGGAAGATCACGATCTTCTTCTCCTCGCACCTCCTCGATCAGGTCCAACGGATCAGCGACCGGATCGGGATCATGATCAAGGGGAAACTGGTTGCCGCCGGATCACTCGCTGAGCTTGCCCAACGGGGGCTGGGTCTGGAAGAGGGCGAAGCCTACACTCTCGAAGAGATCTACATGAAATATTTCAAGGAGGGATGAGGATGCACGGTATCTTCGCCATATACCGGAAGGAGATGGAGGACCACTTCAGCAGCATTCGGTTCCTCCTTATCGCGGCGCTGATCGTCATGGTCGGGGTGATCATCGCGTCAATGGTCGGCATGTCCATGCAGGAAGAGCTCAGGGGGATCGCCAAGCCGAACTTCATCTTTCTGCTTTTGTTCACCTCGACGGGGAAGCTTTTCTCCTTTACGCAGTTCATCGGCCTACTGGGACCGCTCATCGGGATCATTCTCGGCTTCGATGCGATAAACAGGGAGAGGACCGGCCGGACCTTGAGTAAACTCGTGTCCCAACCGATCTACCGGGATGCGATCATCAACGCCAAGTTTCTGGCGGGCGTGACGATGATTGCGATCGTCATGGTTTCCATCGTCCTGATCATCTCAGGTCTCGGCATCCGGTTGATCGGCGTGGTTCCGGGGGCGGATGAGATGTGGCGGCTGCTCATCTATATCATCCTGAGCATCCTGTATATCTCGTTCTGGCTGGGGGCGGCGATCCTTTTTTCGGTGGTGTTCCGGAGCACGGCTACTTCGGCTCTGGCGTCGCTCGCCGCATGGATCTTCCTGTCGTTCTTCGTCGGCCTTGGCGGCAGTTTCCTCGCGGATGCGATCGCTCCGATGAGCCAGACGGCCGACGTGGCGCAGGCGACCGAGGCCTTCATAAAAAATGATCAGGTGCAGCGGATCGCATCGCTCCTTTCCCCCGCGACTCTCTATGGAGACGCGACCTCCACGATTCTCGACCCGCTCAGGAAGACGCCGCGCACTTTTATCATGATGGGGCCGCTGGAGAGGCTTTCCCTCTCCCGTTTCCAAAATCCGCTCCCGCTGATGCAGAGCGTGGTCATCGTGGCGCCCTTCCTGATATCGCTGATCGCGATCACCTTCGTCTGTTTCGGGATCTGCTATATGGTCTTCATGCGCCAGGAAATCCGGTCGACATAAAGGCCAGGCGACGGCTCACGCCTCCGCGACATCTCGATACCATCATAAAAAATCCCGCCCCGCTTTCTCTTCGTAGAGGAGGACGCGGGGCGGGTTAAATCCTCCCGCGAAGAAGAACGGACACTCTCTGCTACTGCCCGCCTCCGTAACTGTGCAGCCCGGAAAGTATCAGATTGACGCCCAGATAACAGAAAAGCGTGGCGCTGAAACCGATGATCGAGAGCAGCGCCGCTTTATTTCCTCTCCAGCCTTTTGTGATCCTGGCATGCAGGTAGGCCGCATAGATGAGCCAGACGATCAGGGACCATGTCTCCTTGGGGTCCCAGCTCCAATAGGTTCCCCAGGCCACATTCGCCCAGAAGGCGCCGGTGATGATGCCGATCGTCAGAAGGGGGAAGCCGATGGCGATGGTCTTATAACCGACTTCATCAAGCACCTCCGATGAGGGCAGGTAGCCCAGAAACGAACTATCCTTTTTCCCGGGTCTGTTTTCGGCTTTGACCTTGAAAAGATAGAGAAAGCTGACGCCGAAAGAGACGGCAAAGGCCGCATATCCAACAAAGCAGGTGACCACATGGGAAATAAGCCAGTTGCTTTGCAGGGCGGGGACCAGAGGCTGAATTTCGTTGGGGGTCAGCGAAGCGTAGGCCATGATGATAAAAGGAAAGGGGGTCACAAAAGCCCCCGCCGTTTTGATCTTGAATTTCCTTTCTATGAGCAGATAAACGATCGCGATCGTCCAGGCGAAAAAGACGAGCGATTCGTAAAGATTGGTCAGCGGCGCCCTGCCGATACCCATCTGGTAGGATTCGAACCAGCGCAGGAATATCGCCGCGGTTTCGACAATCACTCCCGCAAACAGCGTCCATGTCGCAACCTTCCCCAGGGATTCCGACCGGAAGGCAAGATAGGACACGTACAGCACCATGGAAAAGAAATATACAAATATCGAAATCCCGAACAGCAATGAATTTGTCATTTAAGAAACCTCCCTGAAACTTTGAATCAGCCTCGCCACCTCAGCTGCAAAGGCATGTTTATTCTTGTTTGTCGTTCCGCCGGCGGTGACTTCCACGCGGCCTTTCCTATCCTTTTCAATCCTTAACCAGAATTTTTTATGCGACATGAAAAAGGCCATCATAATGCCCGCCACCAGCAGCACGGACCCGGTCCATACTATCCAGACTCCGGGATCCTTATTGACCTGTAAGCCGGTAAATGATCTCAATTTGATGCCCTTGACCACGAAGGAATACTCCCCATGGCGATTCATATCGGGATGCTCTTGAAAAAGCCATATCCCTTGTGGCTCCGCACCGGGCCTGTATAGATTGACTCCGACCGCCGGACCCGCTTCCGAACCGTCCTGCATATGAAAATGCTCGCGGTAATCGGCAACTTCGATCTTGACACCGCTCTTGGGGATATCCACCTGTTTTCCGACGGGTGCAATGACATTACCCAGGGAGCCGCCATCCTTGCCCCGGATTTCTAAGGTCACATTCTCAGGAATGGATCCGAAACTCGACTGGTAAAATGTGATGCCTTCATAGCTCAACGGGTCGTTGACACGGATCGTTTTTCGGATCACTTCTTTCCCGTTTTTGAGGACGGACAGGTCGCTCCGGTAGTCTTTCGGAGCGCCGGTCTCGTAATAATCGACTTGAAAGGAATTGCACCGAATACTGAAATTCAGATCCTTGTTTTGACCTTGGCGGGACTGAAAGGCGGAGATCATTTCGCCTTCATTGATGTTCACATAGCCCTTGAATCCGAAAATCGATCCGGTGATGGCACCCATAAAAATGATCAGAATGCTCAGATGGGTCAAAAAAAAGGAAAGCCGTGTATATTTCCCCGTTTCGTAAAAAAAATGCCGTCCCGATTCCGTTTCGGTTACCGCGGGGCCGGCAGAGAAGGTCTTTCCCGCTAGGGCCGTAATCCCCTTCTCCACTGTTTCCACGGGAAGGGAATATCTTATCTTGGCCATATCTTTCAATCCCGCTTCAAGTTTTTCATCGAGAACGGGGTTCGGTTTCTTCATCCCCTTTATGATCAGGGGATAGCGCTCCATCGTGCAGGCGATGATATTCAACGCCAAAAGTGCAAGGCAGGAGGTGAACCACCAGCTGTGATACATGTCCAGCAGACCCAGCTTGCCCAGCAGTTCAACCGTCTCCGGCCGGAAGAGGCGGTAATATTCCTGGAGAGGCTTGTTCTGCTCGATGATGGTGCCGACTACGGATATCACGGAGAGAACAAGCAGGAGAATGACGACCAGCCTCAGAGAGATAAAAACCCCCCATATCTTGTCAATAAAATCGGTTCGCTTCTCATTAACTTTACTGTCCTCTGGCACTAAACCCTCCTTCATGTCATAAATATTTAGCTTTTGCTTAAGCCCGGTACAAGCTGTCGCTCATCCGGCAAAGGTTGATATACTTGTATACAAATCAAGTATTGTCAAGAAAATAAAAGACAGAAAGTAACGACGCGGGATACAGCAAAACCCGGCATGTGGATTATTTTACGGAGTCGGCTTAATTCGCTTGACACGCCGTACCCGTCTTCATATACTCCGCCTGCCTGAAATGCACATTCTTGTTAAATAAGACGGTAGCTTGTATCATCTCCTGCGGCAGCGTCTCGACATCATACGGTCGATGAAACGATGAAGAATAAAATCATTATCGGACTCGCTATTTTTGCCTTGATGTTTTTCTTCGGCGGCATCTATATCGTTACGACCACGGAAACGACAATCTATGATCTGCACAGGCTTTCCAAACTGCATCAAACCGTTGCCCTCAGAAAAGACCTGTTGTTGAGTATCAAGAAAAACCAGAGCAACATCGTTATGCGCAGCAGGCACGTTATGATGGAGGAAACAGCGGTCGATGCCGGCATGATGGGAATAGCGAGAAAGTGCCTCATCTGTCATCATTCTTCTCCGTCCGGGGAAAAGATAACCAATTTGATAAATCAGATTGAACTTTACCGTAAACTGGCACGGGATATTTTCACGGTCGCTCCGGGCTCGGTCACTTCAGAAAATCGGGCGGGTGAGGCTCTGCGGATGGGGGATGACTTGATCGGCAAAGTGGAACTCATCGTTAACGTCACGTCCGTTAATCTTCAAAGGCAGGAGAGAGAAATCCTCAGGAAAATACACGAGAGAAAAAAACTCCTTTTCTTTCTTGTGACGATAGGACCTTTTTTTGCCGTGGGTCTGGCTTTTTTCCTGATCCGCGGGTTGACCAAGCCCTTAACCAGCCTACTCGAAGCCACGCGCAGGCTGAACACCGGCGATCTGGATCACAGGATCAAGGGTCTGCAGGACGAATTTGGGGAAGTGGCGGCTTCTTTCAATGAAATGGCGGCATCACTCAAAAAACAGATGCAGGAGATGCAGCGGACGGAGCAATTGCGGGTATGCGGGGAAATGGCGGCCGGGCTCGCCCATGAAATAAGAAATCCTCTCGCCGGCATGAAAATCTCGATAGAGGTCCTGCTTTCGGAACTCAATCTTGAAGAAAGGGACAGGGAGGTCCTTATGAAGGTGGTTGAGCAGATCAGAAATATCGAACTGCTCATGAAAAATCTCCTTAATTATACCCGACCCGCTGCGGCCCAGCCGGTCAGTTTTGATGTCAATAAAATATTGGAGAAGACCATCTATTTTATGGAGAAACACCCTTCTTTCGTCTCCGACGGTCCCCGCAAGCAGGTCATAAAGGAACTGGACGATCAATTGCCGGAGATCGTCGGCGATCCTCAGCAGCTTCAGCAGGTGTTTCTGAACCTGTTGCTTAACGCCGCCGACGCAATTGGGGAGGGTGGGGAAATAACGGTTAGGACAGGCCTTGACGCTCAGGAAAAGACCGTTTCCATCTCACTTAAGGATACGGGGAGCGGTATTGCCGCTGAATTGCAAGAGAAGATTTTTCAGCCCTTCTTTACCACCAAAGGGAAGGGGACCGGATTGGGTCTGGCTGTTTCCAAGAGGATCGTCGAAGAGCATGGGGGGATAATTCAGGTTGCAAATAATATTGATAGGGGGGTCACTTTCACGATTACTTTACCCGTCAAAATGGATGATAGAGGGTTGACGCAATGAAAAACCTGGGACGTGTTTATCTCGTGGATGATGACGAATTGATTCTGGCAATGCTCTCGCGGACGCTGGAAAAGGAAGGATACGAAATACTTCCTGATGCCGGAGAAAAAAATCTCATCGGTAGGATCATGTCATGGCACCCGGATGTGGTATTGCTGGATGTCAACCTGCCGGGGCAAAACGGCATAGAGATGCTGAAAATACTAAAAAATGACGCTTCGCATATGGAAGTCATTATGCTGACCGCCGATGACACGGCGGAGACGGCGGTCAAGGCCATGAAGATCGGCGCCTGGGACTATCTGACCAAGCCCTTCAACATCGATGAAGTAAAGATTGTTATCGGCAATGCCATCGAGAATATAAAACTGAAAAAAGAGTTGGAGTACTTAAGAAAAATAAGCTCGTCACTGTTTGAAAACGATTTCCTGGGCGTTTCGAAGGCAAAGAAGGAATTGAAGGAAAAAGTGGAAAGAATCGCCGCGGCGCGCGTTTCCAGCATTCTGATCACCGGTGAAAGCGGCGTCGGAAAGGAGGTCATCGCACGCAACATCCATCAGATGATGCACGGGATGACGGCGAGCCGATCCGTTCCCTTCATCGCCGTAAACTGCAGTGCAATGCCGGACACCCTTTTGGAGAGCGAGCTTTTTGGTTATGAGAAAGGGGCTTTTACCGACGCCAAGAAAAGCAAAAAAGGGCTTTTTGAGGTGGCCGACGGCGGCACTTTACTCCTTGATGAACTGGGCGAAATGAAGCTCAGCCTGCAAAGCAAACTGCTCCGGGTATTGGAGGAAAGGGTGGTGAGGCGTATCGGCGGCCAGGAAGAGATCCCGGTCGATGTGACGGTCATTGCCACAACCAACAGAGATCTATCCGAAGCGGTGGAAAAAGGCGAGTTCCGCATGGATCTGTATTACCGTCTCAATGCCTTCTCGCTGAACGTTCCATCTTTGCGGGATAAGGACAGGAGGGACGATATCCCTATCTTGGCGAGACATTTTCTTGCCTCCTTTGCCACGGAATATAACAAAAAGATCGCCGGGTTTTCGGCGGAAGCTGAACAATTGATGTTATCCTACAGGTGGCCGGGCAATGTGCGGGAATTAAAAAACGTGATTCAGGGAATCGTGGTGCTCCAGAACGCAAAGATGATCATGCCGGAGCATCTGCCTCTGGAGATCAATGGTTTGTCCGCACCCAAAGGAAGGGGGCGTCAAGACGGTTTCGTTTTGCCGGAGGGAGGAATCTCTCTTGATGAATTTGAAAAAGACATGATCCTGCAAGCCCTCGAAAGAGTGGAGCACAATAAAACCAAAGCGGCAAAACTGCTGCATATCAGTTACGATTCTTTTCGGTATCAATTGAAGAAATTCGGTCTGGAGTGAAGGGGCGGCGCAACAGAGCCCTGAAGATGCGCCCAGGCTGTGGATTTGGAGTGACTATAACTCCGGTTCATCGATAATGCTTTTGGCAAGCATTTTTACCTGGAGAAGGTCAAAAGGCTTGGTGATAAACATATGGGCGTTCTTTTCGATGGCCTTCGTCATGGTGTCGTTTATGATTCCTGCGGTCATTATGATGACTTTTGTCTTCGGAGAGATCGCTTTGATTCTTTTCAGCACTTCCGTTCCATCCATCCCCGGCAAATAAACGTCGAGAAAACAGAGATGAAAGTGGGATGACGCAACTTCCGACAGGGCCGCTTCGCCCGTTTCTACCGTGGTAACCTCAGTCACTTCGGTATGCAAAGCCTTGTTAAAGCCCTGGAGCAGCAATTGTTCATCGTCGACCACCAGGATCCTTTTCATATTCATATTCTTATTCTGATCAAGCCCCATTGTATCTGACTTTTTTCCTTCCCCCTATTCCCTATGTTGACCTTAACCCTTTAGAATACTTCGCAATTAATGTGCCACGGCAGGTCGGCAGGTTAAAGTGTCGTCATTAAGCGGATTTGTGTTGCAAAAAACGAAAAAAAGCCCTGCCGGAATCTGTGCTGATTGGTGAAATCACCAGCATGACTTGGTGATTTCACCAACTCCTCCTTTGGAAACAAACGACACCCATTGTCTAATAGTATGTTTTTAATTATGTTTTTCAAATAATGGCGGTGGCATGTTGATTGCTTTTTAAAAAACCGTATAACTGTGACACCGGCTTGCCTCTCAGGGATGCTGTGTTCGGATGATTTGAGCCATGGATAGAAAGCAGCAGGTATAAAGTTTATTTTTATAATGAATTAATAAAAATGATATTAGAAGGAGGCGGGGCAATGAGGGTTATGAAATTTTTGGTAATGCTGATGGCTCTTGCATGCGTGCCATTGCTCTCTCATGCGGCAGATGTCAAGTTGTTGACCGGCTCGACCCAGTTGCTCTGGTATCAGGATCTCTTGTCTGATCAGAGCAAAAAAGAGGCTGCGCAATATCTACGGATGAACGTCACAAAGATCGACGAGGAAGGCAAACTCAACATTTACGGGTACGGCCGGGCTACGAAGGTGTTCTCTTCGCCCAGTGAGGACCTCGACGGGAGGTTGTATTACTTTTACGTCGACTATCGGGACGCCTTTAAAGAGCATCTCGATTTGCGGGCCGGCAGAACCTATGTGAATGCAGCGGCGATATCCGGGACCGTCGACGGCCTCCATGCGGATGTGAAGAATTTGGGACCTGTCGGGATCACCCTTTTCGGCGGCAGACATGTGATATTTGAGGCTAAAAGCGAGACCGGCACAAGAGGGGATGCCCTTGCGGGGATGAGCGTCTATTTGGATACGATAAAAAATACCCACGTAGAGGTCAGTTACGGGAGGAAATACGGCGATACCGATGTGACGCGCGAACTCCTCGGACTCGATTTTTCCACCACCCCGCACGGGATGGTTAACTTATACGGACGTTTGAAGTATGATACTGCGGCAGAAACCTATAATGAAATGCTCTTCGGCGCCAAGGTCGCCCCTCTGAAAGATTTAATCCTGCGAGGCGAGTATTATCAGAGTTATCCGACTTTTGATATTACCTCCATTTATAGTATTTTTTCCGTTGAAAAGTACCAGGAGAAAAGTATTGCCGCTGAGTACCAGCTGACCAGCAATTACCGGGTCACTGTCAAATATGCGAAGGAGAATTTTGGCGGTGATGCCGACGCGGATGTGTACGAGGTCGGTGTTCTTGCAAAACCCATCAAGGATCTGACTCTCAATGCCACTTACGAAAAAAGGAACGGATATGCCGGTCAGTTGAGCGGTCTCCGGTTCTCTGGCGAGTACAAGATACGCAGTGCGGCGATTTCAGCGGGGATCGATTATGATGATTTCCGAAGGGAAATCTCCCGCGAGGGAACGGCGAAAAAATACTGGGCCGGCCTCAATTACGAATTTACCAAAATCGTCAGCGCTGTCGTGAGGGTTGAGGACAACATCAACTTCAATTATGACAACGGCTATCAGGGATACGTAGCCATTCAAATTAACTATTGAACTTGTGAGGGGAGACCATGATAATCAATAAGGCGTTTAAAATAGTAGTGCTGTCCACGGCCTTTCTCCTTGTGCTCGTCTGTCTCTCATTCGCCAGGACCGACCACAGAGACTACAAAGACACCAAGCTTGATGAATGTAAGGACTGCCATAGCGGAGCCGGCGTGATGAGCAATCACGGCGCCTTTTTTGTGAAGGAGCATAGATTGCTGGCCCAAAAGGCGGGTAACAATTGTGCGGATTGCCATCTACAGTCCTTTTGCATCGATTGTCACAAGGGCGGCGGGATCGAACCTGATTTGACGAGGAGCCTGTCTCGAAAAGGGGAGTACATGCCCCGGACGCATCGGTCGGATTTTATCTCCATCCACTCCATAAAGGCGGCGGACAACCCCCAAAACTGTAATCGCTGTCATGAAACGAGTTTCTGTTCGGACTGCCACAGCAAGACGCGGGCGAAGGGCAATATGAAAATCAAATCCCACCGCAGGGCGGGCGCCGATTCGCAGATATATAACTGGAATTCGGATCATTCTGCGGAAGCGCGGAGGAATCTGCAGTCTTGCGAAACCTGCCATCCGGACGCCGATGTGTGCGTAAAGTGTCACAGCTCCGGCAAGCAGAATCCCCATCCCCGCAACTGGAGGGATATCAAATCGAGGTACAAGAATGAAAGCAACGGAAGGACATGCAGAAAGTGTCATATAACATATTAATAAATACTCATGAGGAGGAAGGGGCAATGAACAAGAGATATGTAAGTTTAGCTTCGATGATGACGCTCTGCTTTTTGCTGCTGCTGATCAGCGGCTGCGGCACGTCGGGAAACAAGGAGGGCACCGACGCAGCCTCAGTGGCCAATGTGGGTGATACAGCCTGCGTCCAGTGCCATAGCGCAAACACAGAGGCGCTGACGGGCCAGGGGCTGATAGCCCAGTATAAAAACAGTTCACCCCACAGGAATTCGGCGTACGCGAACAACGGCAATGGGTGTGAAGCCTGCCACGGCGCCGCTGCCCAGCACCAGGGCAAAGGTCCGATCGCGTATGTCAATCCGTATGACAACAACGGCGCACGCTGCGCGGACTGCCACAAAGGCAATTATGCCGGCAACTTTACGACTAAGTTCGCCTCATCCAATCATGCCAATGTGACGATCGAAGAAGGCTCGAATTGCGTGCGCTGCCATACCCATGAGGGTGCGGTGCTATCGAACATTGCGGGTGTTACGGGCGACTACAGTGTCACAACGAACAAGTCTTACCAGACCGTCCCCATTCCCGCCAAGGGCTGGTCGCAGTTCAAATGCCAGACCTGCCACGAGCACGGAGGCGCCCTGCGGACCGTCATGGCCCGGTACAACAACCCCTTCAAAGCCGATTCGGCCAACGGGACGCTTGTCGCCTGGGATCCGAACAACAACCGGGAACAGGACCAGTTTGACCTCTGCACCAGTTGCCATACCATGACGACGAACACTTACGGCACGGGTGTCATCGGCAGCAACGGCAGAGAAATATCAGGGTCGCTCTACATGGCGTCGGGGACACCCGCCCATGCGGCCACAGGCAAGCCGCCAACGATTAAGGCCGGCTACCATGACACGAGCTGGTACCGCCTGATCGCCACCACCCATTATGACAATGCGGCAACCGGCTTGAACGCGACAGACGGCGCCCTCAGTACGGGCAACGTCATCGAAGGGTATGTCATCCGGATGAATAAGGAAACCCCCTGCTTCGACTGCCATGCCCACGAGGCGAATA
>PNOO01000050.1 GCA_013824905.1 Syntrophus sp. (in: bacteria)
TTTCTCTACAAGGCGACCCGCAATCTGCTCAACTGGACGGGTGACACGGGGGCCTATCTGCGCACGACGATGGAGGCGATGGTCCTCTTCGGCGTTCCCCCGGAAGAGTACTTCCCCTACGATCCGGCAAACGTGGATATCGAGCCTTCGGCCTTCTGCTACTCCTTTGCCCAGAACTACCAGACGCTGAGCTATTTTCGCCTGGACGCCGCCCGGACGACCCGCCCGGAGCTGCTCCGAGAGATCAGGATGAATCTGGCCACGGGCATCCCCGCGATGTTCGGCTTTACCGTGTTCAACTCCATCGGCAGCGCCGCCAAGACGGGACGGATCCCCTTCCCCGTCAAGACCGACCGGCGCGAAGGAGGGCACGCCATCGCCGCCGTGGGCTACAACGATGACCTCGTCATCCGCCACGCCTTCTCGGATCTGGAGACGAAAGGGGCGGTCCTGATCCGGAATTCCTGGGGTAAGGAGTGGGGGGAGGGAGGGTACGGCTGGCTTCCCTACGAATATGTGCTGCGCCATCTGGCCGTCGATTGGTGGACGGTCCTCAAACAGGAATGGGTGGACACCCGTCAGTTCCAGGAACCATGATGTAGGCGGGATGGGCGCAGGTTCCAAGCTGGAGCCGTCTTTCGTCAGGACGATTATCCGACGAATAAAATCTATCCGATGCCGATAACCCTATTCAAAAAAAGGAGGCTGTCATGACTGAGGGGACAAATCAGAAGATTTCCGGGAAAATTACGTCGATCTTTAATACCGTAATAGCCAATCCGGGAATGGTGATTATGGCGGTTTTCAGCATCCTCATCCTTATCGCGGTGATCAGGGGCGTACCCGTGTTGAACAGACTGTCCGAACCCAACTTTGCCAGAGGGCTGATCACGTTTATTATCTGTCTGGCTACCATCGGCCTGGCGTTTATGCTGGTGTGCTATGCGTTTTCAGAATCCTCCGATGAACGATTCAAGCGGGCGCGCGAAGTATTTGCCGGGTTGCTGGGCATTCTCGGGACCATTGCGGATTCTATTTTGGATCCGCAACGACGGGAATAGCGCCGATCAGCCTGGCGGACATCCAGGTAAAGGACCGGGAGGTGGCCACATATGTAACCGGCGGCACGCCGCCCTATCAAAGCAAAATAACGGCAACGGGAACGTTCGACGATTCGAGCGCCATCAAACTTCCGAAGGAATCTACGCTGATCTCACAAAATGGATGGATAACCCACACATTTGAAAAACCGCTGTCGAAGGCGACCATTGAAATCGATATCAAGGACAGTCAAAACCGCACGGCGTCAAAAGAAAAAGAATACGTAAAACCCAAGGCGGAGAAGGAGCCGGCGGGAAAACCGAATCCCTAAAAAGACAGGAATCCGGACCTCCATGCCCTGTCCATGCGATCCCCGATCTTTGAGAATCTCCTCAGGACGGCCGCCGATTTTGTGACGCCGGGAAACCTGCTCAAAACTCAGGGCATGGTGAGTGTCGGGAGGCTTCCCTGAATGGGGTGGCCTGCGGTCTTTGAAACCGTAAATCTCAACATAGCAAAGACCAAGGAGGGCAATATGGGAGGGGAAAAAAGGATCTTCATCAGTGACGTCCATATGAATGCCGGGTGGAGCCTTGCGCCTCCACCCGGGAAGTACTGCTACGACTGGCTGGGCAAGTCTGAGGCGGAGGACTTTGCGGCATTTCTCGCAAGCCTTTTGAACTACCCCGATCTGGAGGAGGTCGTTTTCATCGGGGATCTGATGGACAACTGGGTCTGTCCCGTGGATCAGGCCCCGCCTACCTTCGACGATATCGTCAACGCGCCCGTCAACCAGGGAATCGTCCAGCAACTGAAGAAACTCTGCAAGACAAAAGGCATCCGGGTCGTCTACCTCCCGGGAAATCACGACATGGGCGTGACGAAGGAATTCATCGAATCAAAATTCGAAGGGATGATATTCGGAGCTGGACGTGGAATTCCTGGATCTGTGAGGTCCCCGTCCGCTGCGATAGATATCCGGGTCAGCATCGGTACCGCACCGCAGGTTTTGAAGCGGGTCGCGGCGAGTGCATCTTGCGGGCCGGGCACAAAACCTTCAGCGGCTTTGCCGATTTTTCATGTAAAATTTCCCCTTGACAAGACTCTCCCGTTATGAAATATTTCCTTCAACAGCTATTTAAAATGAAGGAAATATTTCATGCCGATCCCGACCCTTCTCGCCGACAGACAGATTAAACTGACCGACGCGCAGAGACGCGCCGCCCAGTACATCATGGATCACTATGACGAGGCGATCTTCCTGACCGCCTCCAAGCTGGCCGGGAAGGTAGGCGTCAGCGAGGCTACGATCGTGCGGCTCGCGCAGGTTCTCGGATTCGACGGTTATCCGGAGATGCAGCGGATGCTCCGGGAAAAGCTCCAGGAACGCCTGACCACGGTCACCCGTCTCGAAAAAAGCGTCCGCAATGTCCGGAACGACGGGGACATCCTGACGAAGGTGATGCAGGAGGACATCAGGAACCTTTCGCTGACCCTGCAGGAAATCTCCCTGGACATCTTCCACCAGGCCGTCGTCGACATGAAAAACGCCCGGAGGATCTACGTCGTGGGGTTGAGGGGCGCCCACGCCCCCGCTCTCGTCCTCTCCCTTTACATGCGCTTTCTGAAGAAGCAATCCACCGCAGTGATCCCCGGCTATGGAGACGTATGGAACACGCTCCACGGCATGGGCAGCGAGGACCTTGTCATCGGCATCAGTTTTCCGCGGTATACGAGACTGACAATCGATGTGCTGGAATACGCCCATGAACAGGGCGCCCGGGTCGGCGCCATCACCGACTCTCCCTTCTCCCCCCTCGCCCGCAACGCCGACTGGGTCCTGCCCGTCCATTCCCAGCTGGACTCCTTCATCGAGTCGTTCACCGCGGCCATGAGCCTGGTCAACGCCCTGTTGACGGCGCTGAGCGTCCAGGACCCGGAGGAAACCATGAAGGCCCTCAAAGAAAGGGAGAGCCTCTGGCAGCAGAAGGAGATTTACGTCATTCCCTACGCGGATCATAGGAACCGAAACAACGAACGGAGACCCCGGCGCGGTAAACCGCGCCTCTGAGCAGACGGCAAAAGGCCGGATTTCTTTCTCTTCACATCCCCTCACCTCAACGGCGCCGCAATGACTGGCGGGACAAAGGCACAACGAAACCCTAAGGATCAAGGTCCACCGCGGGAAGAAACGCGGTTTCGAATACCGACTGGTAAAGGAAAGGAGTATGCAATGAACCGTCTTTTCAGACCCGCCTCTGTCGCGGTCATCGGGGCCTCCGAGGTCCCCGGTAAGGCGGCGGAGCGGCGGACGAGGAGCCTGATCCAGGGAGGGTATCCGGGAAAGATCTTCCTGATCAACCCCAAGCGCGATACCCTGTTCGGGAGAAAGGCCTACCCCTCGATCCTCGACGTCGGGGAGGTGGTGGACCTCGTCATGGTCGTCGTCGCCCCGAAACTGATCCCCCAGGCCGTGGCGGACAGTGTGAGGATGCATGCAAAAGGGATCGTGATCATCACGGCCGGCCTCGGGGAAACGGGAGAAGAGGGAAAGAGGCTCGAGGCGGAGATCCTCCGGACCGCCACCGAGGGGGGCGCCAAGATCATCGGTCCCAACTGCTCCGGCCTCTTCTCCGCCGCGGGTGACATGAACCTCCTCGGCGTCCCTCCGATCCGAAAAGGGCCCCTTGCCGTCATCGCCCAAAGCGGAAACATCATCGACTCGATCACCCACTACGCCGAGATGCGCGGGGTGGGACTCAGCCACATCATCTCCGCAGGGAACGCGATCGGCATCCAGTTTCACGAGTACATCGATTACCTGGGGCAGGACGATGCCACCAGAGCGATCCTGATGTACATGGAGGGGATCAAGGAAGGGGGAGAGATTGTCCGGGTGGCGCGGGAGGTTTCAAAGCGCAAACCGATCGTGATCCTCAAGGTTGGACGGAGCAAGGCGGGCGCCCGTGCCGCCGCCTCACACACGGGATCGCTGGCCGCCGACGATGCCGTTGTGGAGGCGGCCTTCCGCCAAGCGGGGATCGTCCGGGTCTCCAACGTGGACGAGATGTTCGACGTCGCGATGGCATTCGCCAACATGCCCCTGCCGAAGGGAAACCGGGTCGCCATCGTCTCCGAGGGCGGGGGGGACAATTCGGTCGCCGCTGACAACGCGGAACACTTCGGCCTGGAGGTCCCGATCCTGCCACAGGCCGTTCAGGAGAGGATCCGCCCGTTCCTGCTCGCAGGGATGCCCGCCTCGAACCCGATCGATTACGGCGGAACAGCCGAGGAAAACCCCGACGTGATCAACAAGGTCGTCGAGGCCCTTATGGAGGAGCCGGGGATCGATTCGGTATACGTCACGGGATTTTTCGGCGGGTTCAAGGAGATCATCGCCCCGCACGTCGGCGAACTGGAAGAGAAGACCTCGCGGGAACTTGTCCGTCTGATGCGGCAGTACGGAAAGCCGATCGCCGTCCACACCTCCTTCGCCCAGGCGCCCTTTCCTTCGATGGAGATCCTCAGCAAAAACGGCGTCCTGCTGACCCCCTCCTCGGAGCGGGCCGCGCAGTGTCTGGCCTGTATGGCCAAATTCTCCACCCGGCGGGAGAAGCTCGCCATCGCCCGGCCCCTGCCCGCAATCCAAGCGGACAAGACCGCGGCCGGAACGCTGATCGAAGGGGTGAAACGGGCAGGCCGGAAGAGCCTGTTGGAGACGGAGGCGAGGGAACTCCTCTTACTCTATGGCATCCCTCTACCCCCGGCCACGCTGGCGAAAACCCAGGAAGACGCGGCCGCTGCGGCGAGGGCCGTCGGTTTCCCTGCCGCCCTGAAGATCGTCTCCCCCGAGATCCTCCACAAGTCCGACGCGGGAGGTATCCTCCTTAACCTCGCCGACGAAGAGGCCATCCGCAAGGGTTTCGCGCAGGTCGTCGCAAACGCCGGGAAGTTCAGCCACCCGGAGAAAGTCCTCGGGGTCCTCGTCGCGCCGATGGCGCCGAAGGGCCAGGAGTGCATCATCGGCATGATCCGGAACCCCCAGTTCGGTGCGGTCCTGATGTTCGGCCTCGGGGGCATCTTCGTAGAGGTCCTCAAGGACGTTTCTTTCCGGGTCATCCCTCCGACCGATCTCGACCTGGAGGAGATGGTCCACGAAATCAAGGGATATCCTCTTCTGGCCGGAGTCCGCGGTCAGAAGCCCAAGGACACCGCCATTCTGAAGGAGATCCTCCAAAGGGTCGCCCAACTGGCGGTCGATCACCCGGAGATTCAGGAAGTGGACATCAACCCGGTCATCGTTCACGAACAGGGGGCGTCCATCGTCGATGCCAGGGTCATCATCACGTAAGGGAAAGAAGAGGAATTCGCAATGGACTTTGAATGCATCATCTACGAGAAGAAAGAGGGGGTCGCAGTCATCACCCTGAACCGGCCCCAGGTCCTCAACGCCATGAACAAGCGGCTCTGGCTCGACGTGGAGCAGGCCCTCACCGACGCCCGGGAGGACGAGGGCATCCGGGTCCTCATCTTCACAGGAACGGGGAGAGCTTTCTCCACCGGGGCCGACCTCAAGGACTCCAAGGGGCGGTCGCTGAAGGCCTACCGGGACTACCTGGTCCGCCTCCAGGAGATCTCCCGTCAGATCATCCGCTACCCCAAGCCGACGATCGCCGCCGTGAACGGATTCGCCCTGGGAAGCGGCTACGAGCTGGCGCTGGCCTGCGACATCCGGATCGCCGCGGAGGAGGCGAAGTTCGGCTCACCCGAGGCGCGGGTCTCCTCTTCCGTGACCGGCGGTGCAATGCGGCTCGTTCAGGATCTTGTGGGCCCCGGCAAGGCGAGGGAACTCCTGTTCACCTGCGACTACATCGACGGGAAAGAGGCGGAACGGATCGGCCTGGTCAACCGGGCCGTCCCCGCGGAGGCGCTCATGGAAGAGGCGATGGCGATGGCGAAGAAGATCGCCGCCAATTCGCTCTTCTCCATCAACCTTATCAAGAAGGGACTCAACATGGCCTCCGAAGTCAGCTTGGAGGCGCTGATGGACTACGAGGTCGAGGCCTGCCTGGCAACGGTATCGGCGCCGGAACGGCAGGAGAAGTTAGAGGAATTCGCGGAGCGGAAAAAATAACCGACCATTAATAACGAAGGAGGGTAAGAAAATGAAACGTTCATGGATTACTGTATTGGCAGTTTTGACGGTCGTGTCCCTGGGGTTTGCGCCCCAGACGTTCGCTGCGGACAAAAAAATCTTCCTGACACTCGCATCGGGAAGCCCCGGCGGGGCCTACTATCCGCTCGGAGGCGGCATGTCCGTCGTAATTCAGAAAACCGTGGAAGACTTCCGCTGCGCCGCCGAATCCACGGGGGCCTCGGTGGAAAACAGCCGTCTCGTCGGCAACGGCGATTCGGACATGGGAATGGTCATGGGAAGCGTCGGATACAACGCCGCACAGGGGAAGGCGCCCTTTGAAAAGAAATACGATGTCGTCTCCCTGTTCCAGATGTACCCGGCGCCCCAGCACCTCGTGACAACGGCACAGTCCAAGATCAAGACGATCGCAGACCTCAAGGGGAAGAAGGTTTCGATCGACGTTCCCGGCAGCGGCTGCTCCACAATGGCAAAAATCATTCTCGAGGAGGCAGGATTCAATTTAGAGAAGGACCTCACGATCGCCAATCTCTCTCAGACGGAATCGGTCCAGGCCCTCAAGGACGGGGTCGTGGACGCAGTCTTCTTCAACTTCGCCTATCCGGGCTCGGCAGTCATGGACCTGGCGGCCACCCGCGATATCGTCCTGGTTCCCATCGACCAGAAACTGGCGGACAAGATCCTCAAGAAGCACCCTTATTACGTCAAGATTGTCATCCCCGGCAAGACCTACTCCAAGGTGGATCAAGACGTCCTGTGCCTGGGCGATTCCAACGTGATGATCGCCAACAGGAAGATGAAGGACGACGTGGCGTACAAGGTCGTGAAAGCGATCTACAGCAACGTCACAGAGGGAAAGTATGCCCTGATCAACGTTCATCCCGCAGCGGCACAGTTGACGCCGCAAAACGCGGTCAACAGTCCGCTTCCGCTCCACCCGGGCGCCGCGAAGTATTTCAAAGAAGTTGGGGCGTTAAAATAGGAAACTCGGAGCCGGTTTGTGAAGATCGGAGATTCGGAGCAGTGAAGCAGTCGGGGGGCCGACCGGCGGCCCCCCTTCCTTCTCTATTCCGAGTCCAATAACAGAAGGGAGAGGCGCCATTTATGTGCAGAATCCTCTGTCTTTTGCTGACGCTGCTGTCTCTTGCGGGCCAACCACCGACGGCATCATGCGCGGAGGGGAGCATGACCTTCCAAATCGTCCGTACGGTCGGGGAAGAGCTGCTCTGGGAATCCCCCGTAGAGCCAGGAGATTATTTCACGATCGATTACCACCACTCCTCCGATCATACACCTGTTCATGATCTGTTCCGGATTGGGAGTGATGGACAGATCGTTCTGATCGAAGAAAGCTATCGGTGGTACGGGGCGGGCCTGGAGTCCCACCCCGATGTCGGGAAAACCGACTTCTCCGGAGAGTGGACCCGGGTGCGCCTGCACCGGCCTTTCCCACAGTTTCTGCTCCGGGTAGGGAAAGTCGCCAACCATGTCCTGACCCTTCACGGCCAGGACGTTCCGCTGCTGTCCATCGCCAAAGGGGGAGATTCCATATGGATTCGCGCAACGAAGAGCGTCAACAAAAGATAGGGAAAGAACCGGCGATCACAAGCGCCGCCGCGACGGAACAGGAAACGGAAGAGGTCCAAGCGGCGAGGCGCGCCAAGGAGGTCCTCGATGAGTTCGAGCGGAAGCGCGAATACAAGAACCTTCCTGCCCTGCTCATTACTATCGTGGCCGTGATCACCTCCTGTTATCATCTGCTGTACGCTTACTTTCACCCCTTCTTCGCGCTGGACCACCGGGCGCTGCACTTGCTGTTGATGTCCGTAATGCTGTTCGCCCTTTACCCGTTTTCCAGAAAGCGGTCTCCGCTGACGCGCATGTCCGTACCCGACGCAATCTTTCTTGTCGTTTCGGTGGGCATCTGCCTGTGGATTTTCATCAATTCCACCAGCATCATGAACCGGGCGGGAAGCTTTGGCGCCCTGGACGTTGTCATGGGGACCGTCCTGGTGCTGATCGTCCTGGAGGCGGCCCGCCGCGCCGCGGGGCTAGCCGTTCCGCTCATCGCCGTCGTCTTCATCGGCTACGCCCTGTTCGGCCCCTATCTCCCGGATGTCTTGGCCCACAAGGGCTACAGTATCGAGAGGCTCTGCACGTACCTGTCTCTTTCCACGGATGGTATCTTTGGGGTCCCCATCGGGGTATCGGCCAACTTCATTCTCCTGTTCATCCTCTACGGCGCCCTCCTCCGGAAGACGGGCGCTGGCCAGTTCTTCACCGACGTGGCCTTCGCTTTGACCGGCTGGACACGGGGAGGACCCGCGAAGGCCGCCGTCGTCTCCAGCGCCTTCTTCGGGATGATCTCGGGGAGCTCGGTCGCTAATACCGTCACGACGGGCACCTTCACCATCCCCCTGATGAAAAAGACCGGCTATCCTGCCCATTTCGCGGGCGGCGTCGAGGCGTCGGCTTCCACGATGGGGCAGATCATGCCGCCCATCATGGGGGCCGCCGCCTTCATCATGGCGGAGTTCCTCTCCGTCCCCTACTACAAGGTCTGCATCGCCGCCGCCATCCCGGCGACCCTCGCCTTCTTCTCGACGTTTATGCAGGTCCACTTCCGGGCCGTGTCCCTGGGTCTCGTCGGCCTTCCCCGGAACGAGCTGCCGAAGATCGGCGCCGCCTTCACCGCTGGCTGGCACCACCTTTTCTCCATCTTCCTGTTGATCGCCTTCCTGGTGCAGGACTTCTCTCCGGAGCGGGCCGTCTTCTGGGCGATCATAGCCACGATCGCCACCTCCTTCCTCATGTGCCTCATCCGGAAGGAATCGCTGAAGGCCGTCGGGAAGCTGATCCTGGAGGGTTTGGAGGAGGGCGCTATCGGCGCCGTCGAGGTGGCCGCCGCCTGCGCCGCGGCGGGGATCATCATCGGCTCCATCACGATGACCGGCCTGGGGATCAAGTTCTCCTCGATGATCGTCGACGCCTCCATGGGGAAGCTCTATATGGCCCTGCCGTTCACAATGATCGCCTGCCTGTTCCTGGGGATGGGCGTGCCGACGACAGCCCAGTACGTCATCATTACCGCACTCGTGGCGCCGGCCCTGATCCAGATGGGGGTCCTGCCCATGGCCGCCCACCTTTTCATCCTCTACTTCGGGACGCGCGCCGACATCACCCCCCCCGTGGCTCTGGCCGCCTATGCGGCGGCGGGCATTGCCCGTTCCGATCCCTGGAAGACGGGATGGGCTGCCTTCCAACTCGGGATCGCCGGATTCATCATCCCGTTCATGTTCGTCTATGCCCCCGAGCTGCTCTTCGTCGGCAGCCTCTGGAAGATCCTCCCGGCCCTGTTGACGGCCACCTTCGGGGTCTACTGCCTCGCCGCGGCTGTCCAGAGATGCCTCCTGCTCAAAACGAGGTGGTACGAGGCCGCCCTGTTGCTCGTCGCCGCCCTGTTGCTGATCAAGCCGGGGCTCCAGACCGACCTGATCGGCGCCGCCCTATTCCTCGTCGTTTTTTTGCTCCAGTGGTTCCGCAGGAAGCGCAAAGGCAGGCCAGTGTCTTCGGCATGATACACCGATACGATCTTGCGATGGCCCTCTGGTCCTGTTGGTCATCGTCCCGTCCCGCCCCTCATGGAGGGCGTCTTCCGTTACCCGCCGCAAAGGCTCAGTATTTTGCCCTGATATTCTTTAGGATCTCGATGTATTCCTCTTTGCGGGCCAGGTTCGCCGCGCCTTTGAGATCCCGCATCAGGATGTCGAGCGGCGGGCGAATGTCGAGCCCCAGCTTGTTGAGCCTGCTCTGGTTGGCCTGATCCAGGATGAGAATACAGTAGTACTGGGTCAGCATCCTCACCCGGGAGTCCCGCCGCATCAGGTAGGCTGTACCGCCCAGGGTGTTGAGGAAGAACACGGCGTAGGGGTAGACCTCCGGCAGGGGTAGACTTAGCACGGGGCCGTCCGCCTTGCACTTCTCCTGCAAGGTCATGGCCTGATAGAAAATCGCAAAGGAAGGCTCCAGGATATCGCCTTCCTTCAAGAGAATGTCCCGCAGCAACAGGGTGTCCTTCTTTCCCAAAACCCGGAAAAAGTGCGCCCTGTTCTGGATAACCCGCAGGAGGCTGTCCGTCTCCCGCAGCACGAGCGGCGGCGTCTTGAGCAAACGGGCCGGAAGGCCCTTGAAGTGTTCGGAGGTCCCTCCCTCCAACTGATGGGACGCAATATAGTTCTGTCGGTCGAGGTAGGCGAAAAGCCCCTTCAGCTTTTCCCGGCTCTCCTTGCAAACGTCCACCGCTACCGGCGTGCGAACCGCATCCGGCGTTTGCACCTCTGGCACGACCGTGACAGCGGAGCCTGGGATCTCCGACGGCTTTCCCTTTTCGGTCGTCTCTTTGACCAGACCCGACTCGTCCCTCTCCCGGCCCCAATAAGCGTATACCGCCAATCCCAAAACGATGACCAGGACGATGATCAGAAGTTTTTTGACGGGTGTTTTCGTTTTCAGTCGTTTGTCCATGAGATGGCCTCCATCAATAGCCTGTTACGGTGCGGAGGGGAAATTGAATTGATAAGAAGTTGCTCTATGTAAGTTGAAGATACGGAAAGGGATCTTGTCTGTCAAGGAGAATTTATTGCAATCTGTTGTGTCGGGATGGGATTTGATTCCGATCGCGCGGACACGGGTGCGCCGATAACCTCAAAGAAGTTTGCAGGGGCGATGGCGATTTCGGTGATTGGGCGTTTCCAGAGGGGATTTTATGGCGCAATTGCACGAACATCGCCGAGCGCCTGAGTTCCCTTGGCGTTGTGGGGTTATATATGCCTCCCAGGGATCATCCGGATCGCCATAGGAGGGGCTCTCTTGCGCCGTTACTTCGGCGCCACGACGCGGTTGCGAAGCACCCCGATATTCTCGACCTCGCATTCGACGACATCCCCCGGATTCAGGGTTCCGGGGGGGTCCATGGCGAAGCCCACGCCCTCGGGCGTACCGGTGGCAATCAGATCGCCCGGATAGAGGGTGAAACCCTCCGAGAGGACGGATACAATCGTTGCGATGTCGAAGATCATGTCGTTGGTGTTGGAGTTCTGTCGCGTCTGGCCGTTCACCCGGCTCTGGAGGGCAAGGTTGTCGCCGTCGCCTGCCTCGTCCTTGGTGACGATCCACGGCCCCAGAGGACCGAAGGTGTCCAAGCCCTTGCCCTTGAACCACTGGGTGTGGCGACGCTGAACGTCGCGGGCCGAAACTTCGTTCATGATCGTATAGCCGTAGACGTGGTCCATAGCTCGGTCCTTGGGGATGTTGATCCCCTGCTTGCCGATGACGATGACCAGCTCGCACTCGTAATCGAGTTCCCGGGTGACCGCATGGTGGACGATCTCGCCCTCGGGCCCGTTGTGTGAACCGGACCATTTGCAGAAGAAGACGGGGTTTTCCGGGTAGACGTCCACTTTCCGCAGGCCGTGCTTGCGGGCGCCCTCGTCGGAGTGTTTCTTATAATTAAGACCGACGGCGATGACCGGCCGTTTGAGCTCGGCGATGGGGGCAAGCAGCTTCACCGAAGCGAGGGGCTTGGGCTTGCCGCTGGTCTTGGGTGTGCCTCCCGCGGCAATGATGCCATAGGCGTCGCCCGTCTCGGGGATGATGTCCTCCACGCCCGCTTCGGTAAGAACAGCGACGCGCGGCCCGTTGTCTGTCTGGTAGGTAAGAAGTTTCATGGGTTCTCCCGATGTGTGGTAAGCGATCACAGGGGTGATGTTTGTTTTTATGTTAAGAGTTTCTTTTTATAATTTTTAATTGTTAAGAAAAACATACATCGCTTCAACAGAGAATAACACTGGTAAAGAGAAGTTGCGTTTGCGTGAGTTGAAGATACGGAAAGGAGTCCTGTGTGTCAAGGAGAATTTACCACAACTTCCCCCGGGTGACATTGCTGTCCTTCAGGAATTCCCAGGCGCAGCGGTTCAGATCATGCAGAAGCTTTCGATCATAGAGAAAGTACCGGCACCGGATCTTCGGGATGCTAAAGACGAAATGCCGGTGGTCCTTGTTTAGCAGTTCCCCCCGTGCCCATCCATATTCATGGAAAAACCATACGGATTATGGATTTTCCACAATATTATTATTTCTCCATACAACCTCCCTCATCTGTGACTGCACTCAAGACAAAATATAATATTGTAATTACTCGATTTTTTCAAAACACACTTTTTGGCCCCATTTTTGCTCAATCATAAAGTGCCTATAAGGTTCCTAGTCCGGTGAAAGGGGGGAATCGATGCGTGGGAGAAAATGGTCCTGATGGAGATCGTGAGAATATTGGGGAGGAGGGACAATGATATGAATGAGATAGGAACGATGGATCAGGCGGTAAAGGCCATGGTGAACCGGGAGGGAAAATATCTGACGTTTACGTTGGCCGAGGAGGAGTACGGGATCGGAATCCTGAAGGTGAAGGAGATCATCGGGATCATGGCCATAACGACGGTCCCCCAGACGCCGGAATACATGAAGGGCGTGATCAATTTGCGGGGAAAGGTGATTCCGGTCGTGGACCTGCGGTTGAAGTTCGGGATGGAGTCGCTGGATTACACGGAGCGG
>PNOO01000051.1 GCA_013824905.1 Syntrophus sp. (in: bacteria)
CCCTTCTTCATGTTGATGTAAGCCATCCCCACCGCACCGCCTCCGCCCGGCTTGTTGAGGACGGATACGGGCTGCGGATAGAGTTTCTCGATCTCGAGGACGCGGTTTATCGTCCGGGCCATCGCGTCCCACCCGCCGCCGGGATTGGCCGGCGCCACGATCTCCAGCGGCCGGGAAGGATAGGCCGCCCCTTCGCTGGAGGCGCTAAACCCGATGCACATCAAGAGGATCAGCGCAACCACTGTGAAAGACTTGTTGAACATGTTCGTACTCCTTTCTTTTTTTGGTTAATGAAAAAACGGCTTTGGTCTATGTTACACATACGAACCCCTTTACGCCTTTTCCACCCTGTAGACGATATCATCCCAGGGATGCCGGTAGAGACCTGCCTTCAGTCTCTTCTGGTCGAAGATGTGCCCGATGATCCCGATGCAACGGGCAAGGGCGAAAAGCGCGTTCAGATACCCGATCTCCACCATCTCTTCGATCTCGGCGGGAGAGAAGGAGCCGGAGGCGTTCAGCAGATCGATGAACGTCACTCCGACGCATCCATCCACGTTCAGGATCAGGGTATTCTTCTTCTGCGTCGTTACCTTTTCCACCTCTAAGGCGTAGTCCAGGTAGGTCGTTTTCGGAAAGTGTTTAAAAGCGTAACTCTTCAGAAGTTCCACCCGCTTGTCCGGATTGTCGAGGTTCTTTATTCTGTGCCCGATGCCCGGAACGGTGATGCCGAGCTTCTTCATCTCATCCACGAAGGTTTCGGGCGCCGTCCCGGCATCACAGGCCTTCTTGAAATACCTGGCCGCATCATCAATAGCGCCCGCAAAGCGGGGACCGATGGTCAATAGACCGGAGACCAGCGAGGAGATGACATCCTTGCCCGCCCTTGCGGTGACAATGGCATTGTGCGCGCCGGATACGGCAGGGCCGTGATCCGCCGATACCTTGATGATCATCTCCATATATTCCGTGGCCCATTTCGGAAGCCGTCTCTTGAACCACAGGAGACTGATGACCTCTCCGATCGTATATCCCTTCTCGATGACCTCGCTGATCAGTATCCCCGCGTAAGTCGGCTCATCTCCCCTGTCATCCGAGATTGTGCAGATAAAATTCGCATCGCGCCTCACCAGACCCGCCTTCTTCGCCGCTCTGTAGTCTTGCGGGACCGGTGGAGGATTCACTTCCGCCACCGGCGCCACCCTGCCTTCTGCAACAAGCCTGTCAAAGGTCTCCTTGATCTTCTCGTCAAAGTCCTCGAAGGAATTGGGCACCACAGCCCCGGCCTCCTTCAAGGCCTGGTTTTTGGCATCCGCGGTCTGCCGGACACTTCCCGCCCTGGCCCCCGCATGACCGAACTGGACCTCGGCGGGAAAGACCTTGGCGCAGGTTCCGATGTTCCAGGCGACCAGGGGCTTCGTGATCTTTTTCGCCTTAAGCGCCTCCGCCACGTCGTACTCATCGGTCCCTCCCACTTCTCCGAGCATGACGATCATCTTGATCTCGGGATTCGCCTCGTACCGCATGATATGATCGATGAAGGTGCTTCCGGGGTAGCAATCGCCGCCGATGGCAATCCCCTCATAGACCCCGTCGGTGTTGAGGGCAATAATGCTGTTGAGCTCGTTGGAAAGACCGCCCGACTTGGTTACATAGGCCACGTGCCCGGGCCGATAGAGCCTGGACTCGATGATATTGTCGAGCGCGCCCGCCGTGTTTCCGATTCTGAAGGCGCCCGCAGCAATACCCCCTACCGTGGCCGGACCGATGATCCATTTCCGTTTCTTCTTTGCCAGGACGGCCAGCTCCCGGGAATACTGCTCGGGAATGCCCTCGGCAATCACGGCGATGGTCCGGAGGGTCTCCGTTTCAAGGGCCTCCTTTGTGGTGGGATAAGCGGACCGGAAGGAAGCGAAGTTCACCATGACGTCCGCGTTCGGATGCTTTTCCACGACCCGATCCAGCGTCCTGTACATGGGGATGAGCGTCTCCTCGCTCCCATAGAAACATTTGTGCCATCCGTCACGGGTCGGATTGACGATCGCAGCAACGCTCGGCTTCTCCCGCCGGCAGATGTAATCAAAATCCAGCATCCTCTGGATGGCGTCTTCCTGCATACCGTAAACGACCGCCTGGGTGTCCCTGTCAAACAAAATGTAATCTTTTCTCGCTGCCATTCCTTATTGCCCCTCCAGCGCCATGCTCACGATCCGGGTCATATGCATCTCGGGACCGTGAACCGCAATGGGAATCCCCAGCTCTTTTCCAAGCTCACTGATCTTGGCAAGGCCTTCCCTCCAGTTCGGTCCCCCTCTCCTTAGATAGATCCTGGCGCCGACGGCTTTGAGCTTGTCCCTGTATTCCCGGAGGGCCTGGACAATTCCGGTCAACGTACCCGCCACATCCGTGAAGTTGGCGATTCCGCCGCCCACGATGAGGGTCTTCGGCTTCCCTTCCGGATCCTTTTCTCGCGTGAAGAGGTCAAGGATCGTCCTGGCATATTTATAGGTGAATTCCGTCGAGGGATTTCCGCTGTATTCTCCGTAGTTGGCAAGATCATTTGCGAATCCCAGATCAACGATCGTGTCCGTGTACACCACACTCGCACCGCCGCCGGCGTTTAGGGTCCAGACCCGCGCCCGCGGATTGAGAATGGTCAGCTTCAGCGAGGCGCCGGTCACTTCATCCAGGTTTTTGATGTAGGTTTCTTCGGGAAAAGGCTCTCTTCCGAAAGGCGGCGGAAAGGAAACGGAACACCACGTTTTTCCGCACAGATAGGAGGCCGTGTCGTCGAGCCTTGCTTTTGTATCCAGGGGCGCCACTTTGTTCCCGTTCACCGCCAGGGGGTTAAACTCCAGGAAGGTGAAATGGAGATCCCAATAGAGTCTGAAAATCCCCCTGATAAAGGTGGAAAAGAACTCTTTCTCTGCAACCGACAGGGTGTCCGGAAGCTTCCCGGCCACATCCGCATCGTCGACGCTGGTCCCGACCGCCACCGGGATCGATACCACCTTCTCCCAGTTCTCTTCGATGTCCACCCCGCCCGAGGGGGAAAAGTAAATGGTGTCTGCCGCCCGATCCGATTTAATCGCCAGATAGTACTCCACTTTCTGCGGAAGATACGGCTCAATGATGAATTGTCTCAACACACCCGTGACCTGGCCGATGGTGACGGGTTTGTTCATCCGCTCCAAAATCCACATCTTTGCGGTCTCAAAATCTGCATCCAGAAGGATCAGACCGTGTTTGCCCCGTTTCCCTATCAGTTGGTCCGGCTTTACTGCGAGCCGCCCGCTTTGCAACCAACCGTTCTCGGTCTTCAATTGATCCCAGTCCGAGTCCGGAGTTACCTGCACGGTCTTTCCGGCATAAACCACGATGTCGCCAAAGTAGTCCCCCCACCGTTCTTGCAGAATCCGTTTGGCATCGTATTCTCTGATCGCTCTTTGAGCCATTTACCGCACCTCCACCGGGTTGTGACCGTATCGTCCCATTGTTATTCGATCTTAAGAGTACTTCAATGATAATATGCGAAGTGCAGAGCAAGACATATGCCAGAACATCCGACATTGCCTGCTGTCCTAGGCACGTCCTGAATCAGATGAATTCGAGACACTTCAAACCATGCGCCACAGAAGAATAGACCTTGACAGGTTGTTTCATTTTGTTTAATCTTGTTTAAACATTGGAACATCCTATAACTGAGGCTCATGATGGAACAGGTGTTCAAGGTCGGCTTCATCAATTCCACCAAACAACTTCTTGACTGCGCCCTTTCCGCGGCGGCGAAGCTCAATATCGACATGGCGACGGCGCTCGCGGGCCTGGATGCGGCCGTTCCCGCGGGTATAAGGATGGAGCAGGAGGGAGTCGAGGTCATCATCAGCCGTCGCGGTACCGCCTCACTCCTGAGAAAAAGTCTGAAGATCCCGATCCTGTCGGTCCGCATCAGCTTCTCCGACCTCTTTCTCAATATCCGGGACGCCAGCCTGATGGGACGAAAGATCCTGCTGACCTCTTTCGGAGAAGAAAAGTTTGAGGGCGTGGACCTGCTGCAGGAGATCTTCAATGTGACCCTGATTCCCGGGGTCTTCCACGACACCATCAGCCTGGAAACTGCGATTATCCGGGGCAAGGAACAAGGGTGTGACATAGTCATCGGCGGGGGAGTCTCCATGTCCCTGGCTGAAAAACACGGCCTCAGAGGCGTGGAGCTCAGGACAAACGAGGGGGCCATCATTTCGACCATCGAAGATGCCTTATCCGTTGCCGGAGCCAATCGCGAGGAGCAGGAAAAGACCCTGCGATACCGGACGATTATGGATACGACCTCCGAGGGAATCATCGCGCTGGACAAAAACGGCATCATCACCGCCATCAATCATGCGGCACTGCAGTTTCTCGGGTTGCCCGAACAGATGGTCAATAAACCGTTTACCGACTTCGATCCGGGAGGTCATGTCCGCGAGGTTCTAGATTCGGGCCGTCCGCTCCTGAACAAACTGGAAAGACTCGGGGGTGAGATGTTTGTGGCCAATTACATCCCTCTCCAGGTCGGTGCCGATGTCATCGGCGAGGTGATCACTTTCAGAGACGTCCCCAATGTGGTGCGGGCCGAGAACGAGGTGCGCCGGTCCCTTGTCAAAGGCCTTGTCGCCAAGCACACCCTTGACAACTTCGTTCATTCTCATCAGTCGATGAAACAGGTCGTTGAAAAGGTCAGAAAGTTCTCCCAGGTCGATTCCACCGTCCTGATTACAGGAGAAACAGGTACAGGAAAGGAGATCCTGGCTCAGAGCATTCACACCCTGGGGCCGCGGCGCAAGGGCCCCTTTATCTCCATCAACTGCGCTGCGATCCCGGATCAACTGCTGGAAAGCGAGCTCTTCGGTTATGAAGAAGGCGCCTTTACCGGCTCGAAGCATGGCGGAAAGGTTGGGCTTTTTGAGCTGGCCCACAACGGCACCCTTTTTCTCGATGAGGTCGGCGCCACCCCCTTGAGCGTCCAGAGCCGGCTTCTCAGGGTGTTGCAGGAGCATGAAGTGATGCGCATTGGCGGGGACCGCCTGATTTCGGTCAATGTGCGCGTGATTGCCGCTACCAATCAGAACCTCTGCCTTGAAGTTCAAAAAGGACGATTCCGGGAAGACCTCTATTTCCGACTTGACGTGATCACCGTCCATATCCCGCCGCTCAGGGAGCGGATAGACGATCTGCCGCTACTCGTTCAAGATCTGATTCGCCGGTGCGCCCGTAACCGCAAGGCGCGGTCAATAACCATTCCGAAGCGCCATCTCAAAAAGCTCATGGATTTGCAATGGCCGGGCAACGTGCGCCAACTTCAGAACTTCGTCGAGAAACTGGTCATTCTTTGTGAGGATGGATATCAGGATGATACTTTTGAGGAACTCTACGCCGACCTGCTCAACTATTCCCTGATCAGGGAGCGGGAGACGGTTCCGGAGAGGACGCCCTTAAACCAGTACGTTCACGGCAGTCCCGGAGACGATGAGGCGAGGGCCATTCGAAAAGCACTGGAAGAATCACGGTTCAGCAAGACGCTTGCTGCCAAAAGACTGGGGGTCAGCAGAACGACCCTTTGGCGAAAACTCAGGGAAATGAGGATACCCCCCCATACCCGGGCAGATGATCGACGCCGGGCAAAATAAAAGACCGCTTTCCGTATCTCCATCCTAGGCAAAATCAATTTCTTATCACTCATCCGTCTTTCCCCGCACCTCCACCGTCACATCGTACAATGTGCTCCCCCGCCCGCCGTCGGTCAGGCGCTGGGAGGTCAGGGCATTCACCCCGCGCCGGCCGGGGATGAACTCCCGCCACCAGAGGCCTTCCGTGACCACCGTTCCCGCTGGGACCCGTTCCGTGGCCTTCAGGACAAATTCCACCTCGCCGAGGTCATTGTACGCCGTCACCCGCCGGCCGTCAGCCAGCCCCCGTACCGCCGCGTCCTGCGGGTGCATCATCAGCGCCATGCACTCCTGTTTCTCCCTGAGGCCATCCTGCTCGTAAAAACTGGAATTGAGGGCATAGGGTGTGGTTGCCGGCTGCAGGCGCAGGGGAAAGCCGTCCCCCGCGGCGTGGGTGGAAAGCAGGCGCGGCAGGGGCTCCGGCTCCCGTTCGTTGCGGATTTCGATCCGGCCGGAGGGGGTCTTCCAGTCGCGCTTGGATTTTGCAGGCGGCGTCAGCAGCACCGGCTCACCCTCCCGCAGGCGTCGGGTCGTCCCGGCATCCCGCCAGGGGGACTCAAAATCGAGCAACTGCTCCACGAGGTCGTCTGCCGACTGCCGGAAAAAGGGTTCGTCCCATCCCATGCCGGCGGCCAGCAAGGAAAACACCTCCCAGTTGGATTTTGCCTCACCCACCGGCGGTATGGCGGCGGCGCAGAGCTGAGAGTGGTAACCGCCGTAACAGCGGTACAGGTCGGGCTGTTCCAGGGACGAGGCGGCCGGCAGGACGATGTCGGCATAGCGGGCCGTATCGGTCAGAAAACGCTCATGGACGACGGTGAACAGGTCGTTGCGTTCAAGGCCCTTGATGACGGCGTTCTGGTCGGGAGTCACGGCAGCCGGATTGGAGCTGTAGACGTACAGGGACATGATGGGCGGATCGCCAAGTTCGGTGAGGGCCGCACCCAATTGATTCATGCTCACCCAGCGCGTCGGCCGTTTCATGAAGTCCTCCCGCGTGACCCGGTGCAGGGGAAAGGCGTCCCCGGTGGCTGTGCCGGTGAAGACGCCGCCGCCGGGCCGCTGCCACGCCCCGCTGAGGGCGGGCAAACAGGCGATGGTGCGGACGGTCATGGCGCCGTTGCCGTAGCGGGTCAGGCCGCTCCCCAGGCGGACGAAAGGCGCCCTTGCGGCCGCAAACTCCCTTGCCATACGTTCTATGACGGCGGCAGGCAGACCACAGACCGGCGACATCCGCTCCGGGGCGCAATCGTTCAACACCGCTTCGGCAAACTCCTCGAACCCGACCACGTTATCCCGGATAAAGGCCCGATCCGTCAGCCCCTCGCGGACGATGACGTGCATCATCCCCAAGGCCAGGGCTCCGTCGCCGCCGGGGCGCACGATAAAGGCATCGTCCGCCGCCTCGCACGTCGGCGTGCGATACGTATCGACGGCCCACAAGCGGGCGCCGCGCCGCCGGGCGGTCAGTGCGTCCCGCATGACGTGGATACTGGTGGCGGCGGCGTTGATCCCCCACAGGATCACCATGTCGCTCTGCTCGATCTCCGCCGGCTCCATAGCCGCCGTGGCTCCCATGATCGCCTTCCAGCCCGCCTCCTTGGCCGGAGAGCAGATGGTCCGCTCCAAACGCGAAGCGCCCAGCTTGTGGAAAAAGGGATGCCCACTGTTCCTCTGCACCAGCCCCATGGTGCCGGCATAGGAATAGGGCAGGACGCATTCGCCCCCGTAGCCGGCGATCAGGTCCTTCCAGCGGGAACAGATGCGCCCGATCGCTTCATCCCAGGAAAGCGGTTCGAAACGCCCTTCTCCCCTGGGACCGGTTCGCATCAACGGCGTCGTCAGGCGGCGCGGCGAGTGGACCGTCCGCTCGTAGTGGTGCATCTTGGGACAGAGCAGGCCGCGGGTCAGGGGGTGGTCGGGATCGCCGGAAACGCGCACGGCGCGGCCCTCTTCGACCTCCACCAGCAGGCCGCAGGTATCAGGACAGTCGTATGGGCAGACGGAGCGAACAATGTTGGGGCTCATGGAAATTTTCCTTTCAGATATGCAAGATGAAACATTATACTCCGTTCTGATATCTTTTGCAGCCAAATCCCATTCTGACAAGGAATATCCATCGAAAATCTTGACGTTTAACAGTCCCCCGATAAAGTGATTTCTCTTGACAGACGTAATTATTTTCCTTAGGCTTTTCGAAAATAATCAGAGGTTTAACATGACAGGGACCCTGAACGAACAAGACAGAGAGATCGTCCTGGAATTGAAGAGAAGATTATCCGCCGATTTGCAGAAACGCGTTATAAAATTCATCCTCTATGGATCTCGCGCCAGAGGCGTCGATTCAGAAGATTCGGATCTCGACCTGGTCGCCTTGGTTGATGAAAAGACGCCGGAAATCGAGAGCGCCCTTGATGACCTCGCCTATGGCGTCATGTGGGATTATGATTTCAAGCCTGTCATCTCGTTAAAGGTTTTCTCCGAGGCGCGTTTCCGCAGTTCCACGGAAAAGGGGATGTCATTTTACAGGCACGTCGAAAAAGAAGGCATTCCCATATGACGGATGAGGTCAGAAGATATCTCCGTAAAGCCGAGCATGCTCTCGAAGTGGCCGAAGACCTGCTCAAGGGCGGACATGCCCCGGATGCGGCCAGCAAAATCTATTACGCCATGTATTACGCCGCTCAGGCGCTATTGAACGCCGACGGAATCGACGTCGTCAAGCATTCGGCGGTTGAGTCCGCCTTTGGGCGCCATTTTGCCAAGCCGGGGAAAATCGATCCCAAATTCCATCGGATGCTCATGAATGCCCGTAAGATCAGGGAGATTGCCGATTACGACATCGATGAGGAAATCATTGAACCCGTCGCCTCATTGAAAATTGACGAGGGTCGCGCCTTCCTATCGGTCATCAAGGATTATCTTGGCTTGTAATTGTGGTAGGCTTTATTATTGAAGCCTTCCTGAAAGAGATAGGCTGGCTTTTTTCTGTTTGTTGTAGATTTCAAACGACTAATCGTGATAGTAAGACTCAAAATTTGAAAAACAGTTATCCTCATTTCTTACAACTGCTTTCCATCGAGCAGTAGGTGTAAGTCCGTCAAAGCTTAATTCGAGTGATTATCAACTCAAAAGTGCGCATGAACTGTAAGTAAGAACCATTATGACTTCAACTCGTCAGTAATCTGTAAAGATACCGATCCTCTTACTTCATTACCTGCGCAGAATCTCTTTGGTCAAGTCCAGGATTCATCTCATCATGACACATTTCATGTCGACTTGGCATTCCATATCTTCTTGCGTCGCTTGTTTCCGGAAGATTTCTTTGATCTGCCGGCACTCGGCTGATTCGTTTCGGTAGATGACGCCGATCGGGATCTTCTCGCCCCAGAGTTCCGCCGTTTTCAGGGCCTCGTAACGGTCCGTCAGGGGGTTCTCCAGATGGAAAACTCTCTCTTTGTACCACTGGTAGGTGTTGATCTTATTGAAACTGACGCAGGGCTGGAGGATATCCACCAGGGCTGTCCCTTTGAAGAGGATCGCCTGTTTGATCAGCTCCTTGAGATGTTCCTTCTCGCCGGTAAAACCTCGGGCGACGAACGGCGCCCCCATCGTGATCGCCAGGGCAAGGGGATTCAGGGGAATGTTCCGGTTCCCCTCGGGGGAAAGGGGATTCTTCACGTCGGGGTCCGTCGTGGGCGAGCTCTGCCCTTTGGTCAGGGCGTAGACCCGGTTGTCGGAGACGAGGATGGTGAGGTCCAGCCGCCGCCCGATCGTGTGGATGAAATGATTTCCCCCTTCGCCGTACATACAGCCGTCGCCAGAATAGGCGACGACGGTCAGATCGGGACGGGCCAGTTTGATCCCCACGGCAAGCGGCAGGGACCGGCCGTGGAGGCCGTTGAAGTAATTCACACCGACGTAATGAGGCATCTTGGCGGCCTGTCCGATCCCCGAGGTGAGGACGATCTTGCTTACGGGCACGGGAAGCTCATGGAGGGCCTTTTCCAGAACGTCGCGGATGGCGAAATTGCCGCAACCGGGACACCAGGCGGTATCGACTTTTGTTTCCATCATTTTTTCTCCTTCAGGACAACAAACCCTTCAGGGCTTGATAGAGTTCTTCCACTGTGAAGCAGTCGCCGTCGTATTTCAAGACGGAGTGATCCACGGCCAGTCCGAGTTCGCTCTTCAGCAGTCGGGCGAACTGGCCTCCGGCGTTGTTTTCCACGCCAATCAGTCTCTTTTCTTCGAGCCTGTACGGGGCGACCATCTCCGGCGTCAAGGGGTAAACCTGCCCGAAATGGAGGACGGCGGCCGGGATGCCCTCACTACTGAGCCTTTCGGCGGCTTCCTTGACGATGTGCTTCGTCGAACCCCAGCAGAAGAGAAACGAAGAGGCGTCCAGGTCTCCATAAAACGTGGGCGAAACCGCCTCCTTCCGCAGGAGGGTGATCTTGTTCCGGCGTTTGTCCGCCATGCGGATCCGCAGACCCTGGTCCTCCGTGATTTTTCCCTCTTCGTCGTGCTCGTCGGAGTCCAGTTTGACCAGGGCCTCCGAAAGCCCGGGGAAGGTCAGGGGAGAAATGCCGTCGTCCGTGAGTTGGTAGCGCTTGTAGGTCCGGTCGAATTCCCGGTATTCCCGGCTGCCGACGTCCAGCGGGATCTCCTCCTCGCAGATCTGGACGGAATCGGCAAAGTACTGATCCGTCAAAATGAAGACCGGAATCTGGTAGCGGTCGGCGAGTTCGAAACTTTTCCTGGTCAGGGCAATCATCTCCCCGGTGGCGCCGGGGGCGAAGATGATCCGGGAGAATTCCCCGTGACCGGCGTTAAGGACGAAGTGGAGATCCGCCTGCTCGGTCCGTGTGGGAAGTCCCGTAGCCGGGCCGGGCCGCTGGGAGACGGCGATGACGACAGGCGTTTCCGTCATGCCCGCCAGGGAGACCGCCTCCTGCATGAGCGCAAAGCCGCCGCCGGAGGTGGCCGCCATGGACCGGACGCCGGCGTAGGAGGCCCCCAGGACCATGTTGATGGCCGCGATCTCGTCCTCGGCCTGCTCGAAATGGATGGGAAGTCCCGCGGCGGCCTTGGAGAAGTAGTCCATAATGGAAGTGGCAGGCGTCATCGGATAGCCGGCCATGAACTGGCAGCCGCCCAGGATGGCGCCGAGGGCCAGGGCCTGGTTGCCGTCGAACTTGCGGTGCTCTCCCGCCGTCGCCGAAACGGGGAAGGCCCCCGTCAGTTTCCATTGCGCAGCGAACTCGACACCTTTTTTCAGATATTCCTCTTTCCCGGGTTCGGCCGCCTCGGCCACTTTCTCGGGACTTACCCCGATGACGGCCAGAACGATCCCGACCAGGATGGCGTTACTCGCGGCGATGTTTCCGAACGCTTCCTTGGCCGCATCTCCAATCTCTTTCGCCATCTCTTGAGAGAGATAGATGCCTCCTTCGCGGAGGTTCGGCTTGTGCAGCCTCTCCGTCTCCCCGTCCAGGGCGACGATCATGTCCCACTTTCCCCCGCGGAGGGCATGGACGGGATGATCGGCGATGCGGATCATATGATAGTTGTGCCCGCCGCGAACCCTGGACATGTAATGCTTTGTGGCGAAAAAATGGGTATTGAGCCTTGAGAGGGTTTCCGTCAGCTCCAGTTCGACGGAGAAAGCCCCCTGCCCCGCCTCTCCGGCGATAACGATATTCATTTCCATGCCGTCCTCCCCGCCGCTTATCCTGTTTTGATTTTGAAAAAAGTGCTCATGATAGTGGATCATAATTGAAAACTCTTTTCATTTCAAACGATTTGATGTGCGTAACGATGAATGACGGGGCGCCGTTAACGCTTCCCTTTCCCCTACATGACTCCGTGCCCGTCGAATCCGGTTTCCATAAACGAAGATCTCTGATACAATCCGGACCAAGTCGGAACTTTGCCAATAGGCGGAGTATCGCGAATTCAACGAGTCGACGATCATGAAGCTGAACCAGAAAGAATTCGACAAGGCGGTCCGACGGGCGTATCACCGTATCCCGGCGGAGATCCGGGACCGGATGGAGAACGTCGTCCTCACCGTGAAGAAGCGTCCCGCTCAGGAGCTGCTTCAGGAAATGGGATATCCCCCGGACGAGCCGCTCCTCGGCCTCTACGAAGGCGTCTCTTTGCAGGAGCACTCTTTTTTCGCCCCGCCACCCCTCCATCCGGATACGATTTTCATCTTCCAGGAGCCCCTGGAGGAGATGTGCGGGAACCTCGCCGAACTGGAACGGGAAATCGAGATCACCGTCGTCCATGAGGTCGCCCATTTCCTCGGGATCAGCGAGGAGCGTCTTGAGGAGCTGGGGTACGGTTGAAAGGAGAAAAGCGGAATGGGGATTGAGGTGTTGGGTTGGTTGATTCTGGGGCTGGCGGCAGGTGGCGCCGCGGCGTTTCTTGTGATGCGGGCACGGATCCGCGAGGCGGGGGAACGCGCCCGCCAAGTGATGGAGGCCGAGCTCGCTACGCTATCCGAGAGGCTCCACGGCCGCGAGGAGCAGCTCCGCCAGGAGAAGGACGACCTGGCGGCCGCCCAGACGGAACTCACCGCCCTGCGCTCCGAGCTGACCCGGCAAACCGAACGGCGTTCGGCTGCAGAGGAGAAGAACACCCGTATCCCGGAACTGGAGCGGGCGGTTGAGACAAAGGACGACCTCATCCGGACACTCCAGAACGAAAGCGGAGACTTCCGGACGCGCCTGTCGGAGGCGGAGGTCAAACGGGAGGAGGAGCGCCGCGCCGCAGAAGAGAAGCTTGCGCTCCTGGAGGACGCCCGCCGTCAGCTATCCGATGCTTTCCAGGCCCTCTCTGCGGAGGCCCTGCGGTGCAACAACCAGTCTTTCCTCGACCTGGCAAAGGCGACGCTGGAGAAATACCAGGAAGGCGCACAAAACGACTTGACGACCCGCCAGCGGGCGATCGACGAACTCGTCAAGCCTTTGAAGGAATCCCTGGAAAAGGTCGACGTCCGGATCCGGGAGATCGAGCAGGTCCGGACAACGGCCTATGCAACGCTCACCGAGCAGCTCAAA
>PNOO01000052.1 GCA_013824905.1 Syntrophus sp. (in: bacteria)
ATTACCCCCCTCAGTTAGAGGGATATTATAGCCTTACAATAGGACATTTCTACTTTGGTACTTTAGGACATTCTCATTTTGGCGGGACATGACGATATGGTTTTATTATTGGCATCTATCTCACCATTTTTTTATAATTTCGGTGATACATACATTTCCGGTCGAAAGCTGCTACAAAATCAAATCAGCCTCCGCCGTTGACTACAATGAATTAGCAACAAAATTCCAACATTTTGAAGTTTATTGGTAAAGTAGGTGAACTCGAGCGGTTACAGTAAGCCATCTCTGTTTTTTCGAACGACGTTCGACCAATTGCGCCGAAGTCAGCCTGTCGCTCCGCCGGTGGTTGAATCCTCACGCATCTCTCTGGAAAAGTTGATCACCTCTTCATCCGGCATGTCTCAATAACTATTCACAACGGAACAGAACGATCACGAAAACCATTTTCTTCAATGCCGCTTCATCAGGTGCTGCACCGCCTTGTCCAGGCCGTCGAGGGTGAGCTCGAACATCGGGAAGATCTTCCCGATCGCGCCGATGGTCCAGGTGTAGCCCCAGCTCGATTCCGGCTGGGGATTCAGCCAGGCGCTATGACGGAAGGTCCGGGCAAGGAACTTTAGACGCTCTTCGCTGCTGTGGCTGTCCGTCTGACCCAAGGAAAGGGAGCCGTTCGCCCCCATCAGTTCGTAAGGGGCCATCGCCGCGTCCCCCACGATGATCAGGCGGGTCTCCGGATCCCGGCGCGTAAACTCCTCGATCACCTCCGGCTTCAGGTGGCGCTGGGGATCCGACCACGCGCGGCTGTATAGGGTGTTGTGAAAATAGTAGATTTTGAGATCCTTGAACTGGGAACGGGCGTAGTTGAAGAGCGTCTGGACGATCTCGACGTAGGGATCCATGGACCAGCCGCCGTTGTCGATCATCAGAATGATCTTGTGGCGGTCGCTCAGGCGGCGATCGAAGACGATCTCGATCTCTCCGCCGTTCTTCATCGTCTCGGTGATGGTCTTTTCCACATTGACGACATCCCGCGGGCCGTGGGGGATCATCCTCCGGAGCCTCTTGAGCGCCTCCCCCATCTGGAATTCCGTCAGGGGCCCCTCCTGGCTGTAGTCTTTGTAGCGCCGCTCCATCGCCACCTTGACTGCGGATTTGTTCCGGGAGGCGCCGCCTATGCGCATCCCGCCCGGGTGGTGACCCGAATGGCCGACAGGAGAGGTCCCGCCCGTCCCGATCCAGCGGTTCCCGCCGTGGTGGGCCTCCTTCTGCTCTTTCAGGCGGTCGAGGAAGTATCGGATCAGCTCCTCCGGCGTGAGCCGGGCGAGCGCCTTCTCGTCCAGCCCCAGCGCCTCCGCCATCTCCTGCGGATGCTTCAGCCATTCCGCGAGGAGCGCCCTGGCAATGTCGGAGAGTTCGACATCTTCCATGCTCTCGATCTGCGCTCCCTGGAAGTAGTGGGCGAATACCTGGTCGTACGCGTCGAAATAGCGTTCGCTCTTGACGAGGATGGAACGGGCGGCCGTGTAGAAGTCGTCGAGGGAGCCGATCACGCCCAGGGCAAAGGCCTTCTGGAGGCGAAGAAAGGAAGTGGGGGTGACGGGTATCCCCTTTTCCCGGAGCATATAGAAGAAGCGGACAAACAAGGCCGGGCTCCTTTACCTGCGGGCTCGTCCCGCCTGCTGCAGAGCGAGGTTCAAATCCACGCTTTTTTTGAAGAGCACCCCGAGATAGGGGATCTCGCCGCTATCGAGCGTCTTCACATCAAAATCGGGATCGCACTGAAGGGCGCGGACCCAGTTGATCAGCTCCCGGGTGGCCGGCTTCTTCTCGATCCCCCTGAACTCCCGGAGACGGTAGAAGGTGTGGAGCGCAGTCTGGGCCAGGATTTCCGAGAGATTGGGAAAATGGACATTCAGGATCTGCCGCATCGTCTCCGGAGCGGGGAAGGCAATGTGATGGAAGTTGCACCGGCCGAGGAAGGGGTCGGAGAGGTCCTTTTTTGCGTTCGAGGTGATGATGATCACCGGACGGTGTCTGGCGCTGATCGTCTTGTCGATCTCGATGATATCGAATTGCATCTGATCGAGGACGTCGAGCATGTCGTCCTGGAAGTCCGCGTCGGCCTTGTCGATCTCGTCGATGAGCAGAACGGTCCGGCAGTCGGAAACAAAGGCCTGCCCGATCTTTCCCATCCGGATATAGGCTCCGATGTCGCTCACGTCCCGCTGGGAGTCCCCGAAGCGGCTGTCATTGAGGCGGGTAAGGGTGTCGTACTGGTAGAGGGCATCCAGGAGCTTCATGCTGGATTTGACGTTCAGGACGATCAGCGGTATCGCCAGGCTCTCGGCGATTGCGTGGGCAAGCATGGTCTTCCCCGTCCCCGGTTCGCCCTTGAGGAGGAGCGGCATCTCCAGAGCCCTGGAGACATTCACGATCTTCGCCAGCTCATCATCGAGAACATACTGCGCAGCCCCACGAAAGGGATGGGTTTCACCGACCGGGTTCATCTTCGCCTCCTTCATCTGCGTCATCGTCTTCCCTTAGCGAATATCCAATCATTTTGCCACTGCTTTTTTGCAAAGCCACTCCGGCTTTGGTGCTTTACTCATTTCCGCAAGCTGATTTTTCCCGAACGGCAAAGCGCTATTCGTGATATGATGATACGAATCGACCGTAAGGAGGCAACGTGACCACTTCTCAGGAAGACCGTGCAATCTGCCAGACGCTCCTGAAATCGGCAAGGGAGCGGAGAGACCGAGTGAAGCCCTTTTCTGAGCTCATCCTGGCGGTAGGAAGGCATTTCCTCGACGCCCCTTATGAAGCGGACACGCTGGAGGGGGAAGGACCGGAGGAGCTTGTCGTCAATCTGCGCGCCTTTGATTGCGTGACCTTCGTAGAAAACGCTATCGTCCTGGCCGGTCTGATCCGTTCCGGAAAAACGGCATTCGCCGACTTCACCGCCGCACTGGAACGGATCCGCTACCGCAAAGGCCGCTGCGACGGCTACGCTTCTCGCCTCCATTACTTCACCGACTGGATTTACGACAACGGCCGCAAAGGCCTCGTCCGGGACATCACCCGTGAGATCGGAGGCGCTCCCTTCCGGAAGACGTTCCACTGGCTGACCGACCGTCGAGAGGACCATCCCGGATTGAAAGACCCGAAAGCCTTTCGCCGGCTGAGGATCATTGAGGGGATCTGTTCGCGGCGACCGCTTTTTTTCGTCCCGAAGGCCTCTCTGGCAGGGGCAGGGGATCGGATTGCAGACGGCGATATCATCGCCATGACAGCGGATGAAAGGGGGCTCGACGTCAACCATACGGGTCTTGCGGTCCGCATCGGGGGTCAGCTCCACTTTCTGCATGCCTCAAGCGCGGCGGGCAGAGTCGTCCTGTCGGAAATCACCCTCAACCGCTATCTCCTGGCCAAGCGCTCCCGCACGGGAATCATCGTCTGCCGGGCGTGCTGAACGGACATGAAAATCGAGCTGAAAGAAAAGGCCGGATCAGAGAAGATCGATAAGCGCATCGACCGCCGCATCGTCGAAGGCCACTTCCCTGAAGATCCCCTGGACAAGGTTCCTATCCAGGGCAAAAAAATCCTTTTCCCGGGGCGTGATGAACATCCCGCCCATGTCCACCGCGCCGGGGCTGATGAGGAGTTTCTCCTCCCCTTCCCGGAAATAGGCGGCCGGTCGGAGCGTCAGTCGGGGAAAGAGGATCAGGCGCCAGCCTTCACCGGTATGGGCGCAAAACAGGTTCAGCAGCGGTTCATCGGCGGAGGAATTCAGACAACGGAGCGCCACGATCAGCTTGCCGAAAGCCGAGGTAACCTCTGCAGCATCCATCCCTTCGATCATAAGAATGCCCCGTCCCAGCCCCCTTGTGCGCCAGAGAGAAACCCCGTCCCAACGTCTGACAATCTCCCGGTTCCGGGGCTCCGGAACCTCCGCCTCCACAGGGAGGAGACCGGCGGGCGCCGCCTGGAAATGAAGATGATCGGGCGCCGAGGCGCCGCTCTGCGGGCCGTTATAGAAAACGATCATCCGGGGACCGAAGTCCGCCGCAAGACGGAGGAAGAGTGGCAGATTCTCCGGAAGCGACTGGGGGATATGACGGCGGTGGGCTATCGTCAGATGCCCCGGAAAGATCGGGGCGGGATTGCACAGGACGAGGGTGTCGTCCCGGTAAAGGACCGCCTGCTGTTCCGGAGGGAGATGTTCAAGGCAGAGGAAACAGGGACGCTTCCGGATGGATTCCGGATCGAGGTTCGCGCCGGTGCTGACGATCCGTCGCGGATTGAACTGGACTTTCACCCTCCAGCCGTCGCCGCAGATCTCCCGGACCCGAGCCGATTCCAGGGCGGCGTAACCCTCGGCGAGACCGGGCCACGACTTCTTCTGCCCTTCAAGGAGCCTGGCAGTCAGGTCGGCGAGGGGGGCAGCTTCCCCGCCACCGCCATAGATGGCAAAGAGCCTCTTCTGCAAATCGACCCTCTGTGAAGACCCGACGATTGTCTTATAGCCGATCTTGTGAGGCACTGTGGTGCGCCCCATTCGGAAAGGCTCTTCCCTGATGAATCTGAAGTCCTTTCGTTCGTACCAGCGGCCGGCCAGCTCGTTCTGGATCATCACACCCACCCAAAGTTCAGTAAGGCCATATTCCCCAGCCTTCTCCTCCGCCGCCTGGAGAAGACTCCCGCCGATTCCCTTTCCCTGAAAAGCGGGCAGGAGGTACAAAGAGGCAAGGTAAATGCGGTTTTCATTTTTGTGAAACTGCGTCCGGGCAAAACCTACCGCTTCGCCGTCCGCTTCGCCGATGAAACCGTGAATGAATGCACTATCGTAGAGGTGGGAAAGGGAGGCGGTCTGATAGGTCGCCTCCAGGTAGGCCCGGAGGTCCCCTTCCGGAATAAAGGAGCTGTAGGCGGCGATCCAGGATTCCCAGAGGATCCGCCGCACCGCCGGGAAATCTCCCTTCTGCCACGGTCGAATCAGGATTTCCACCCTCTTACTCCGTTCATCTTCCTGCGCGCGCGGATCTCCAACGTCCGGAGCCGGTCCTTATAGCGGTCGTGATGGTTCATCTGCTCGACGGAAAGCGCGGCGTCCGTATTTCCCTCCCACCTGCGGCAGAGGTAGAGGCTGTCGTATATCCGGCCGATCCGGTATTCCCTGGAGAGACGGAGGGCGACCGCGTAATCCTCGCCGTAACCGCAATTCGGAAAACCGATCCGGCGGAGAACAGATGTGGCGAAGGCCCTTGGGGCACCCAGACCGTTGATGCGCAGGGCGTTGTTGCGCCCGTTGGCGTCAGTCCATTCCTGATGATCGATCAGCCCCGGCGGGATCTTCTGCAACTGTTCATTGACGAGGGTATAGGAGCCGACAGCCATCGCGCAGTCGCCCCGGCTAAGGAGATCGACCAGTCGCTGAAGGACCTCTTTCCCATCGTAGAGGTCGTCCGAATCGAGCTGGACGGCATACCGGCCGCAGGCGGACGAATGGATCGCCTCATTCCAGCAGCCGCCGATCGAGAGATCGCGCCTCTCCGGGATGATGTGCCGAAGAACCGTTTGATGCGAGGCGAGGTCCTTAAGAAGCGGCGTTGTCCCGTCTGTGGAGTGGTTGTCCACGACGATCACGTTGAAGGGGAAATCGGTCCTCTGGGAAAGGGCGCTCGCGACCGCCTCGGCCACAGTCCGGACCCGGTTTCGGACAGGGATTACGACGCTCGCCTCCACGGGGAAGGAATCGGCGCAGTGGGGCACATCGCTGAATTCCGGCGCAAGAAAAGCCCCTATCCGCTTGAGATGCGCCGTCGCCGCCGCTTCCATCTCCTCCTGGGCGTCGCGGTTGCGGGGATCGACGTAGGCGAAGTGCGTCGCTTCCTGTTCCCCATCCCTATCGACTGTGGAAAGCCGCTCCGGAAGATGGAAGAGGTCCTGATCAGCGGATATCTTGAGACGGAGGTCGTACCAGCCTGCCCACCGGTATGCCGGGATCTCTCCGTATTTTCTGATCGCCCGGCGCGCTGCGGTCGTCGAAAAAAGGATCAGGGGGCCAAAATCGAAACTGTCCCGGAGGCTCCCCGGCTCATAGTCATTCAGAGGATGTTCCCGGAGGGTGTCCCCGATGAGGTCGGCATAGTCCGCATAAACGATCCCCGCACCCGTCGCCTCTGCCGTTTCGACCAGACGGTCGGGAGCGTGGGGATCGGAACGGATCCCGGCTGTAACGGGGGAAAAGAGGATATACCGTGTGGCAACATCCGATAGGACGGAGTTCCAAGTCCCGCCGCTGAACGGCCCGGAGACCGAGAACGTCTCACAGCGGGGCGGACAGGTTCCCGGATCTCCGGTATGAAGGACGACGGCCTTCCGGACCAGAGGATTCCGGAGGAGCCCATCCAGCAAACTTTCCCAGCTACGAGGGTGGCTCCCGGAAAGCACCGCGGTGATCATTGACATTCACTCCCTGATCATCAAACAAGGGTGCGGCACGCCTCGACATCCGCGCCGCTACTCCAACCGATCCGACAGATTCAACTCTGCGGCAAGCTGCCGGAGATTGGATACGACGATCGACGCCAGGGGAATCCCGTTTTTGAGCCGCTCACGAATCCGGTAATGCTCGATCTCTCCCGGCAGCCAGATGCGGTCGACGCCCTCCATCCGCTTGGACGCACGGATCTCACGAATCACCCGGTCCATCTCCTGTTTGAAAGATTCGACAGGCTGGAAGTTATCCACCCGCATGGCCATGATCATATGGCCGCTGTTGTTCCTGCTCACGACGTCCTTGTTGAAGTCGACGACGTTCCTGCCGAAAGCCGCCCCATTGAGGACTCCGGCAAGCATGCCGATGATCACGTTCAATCCGTATCCCTTGTAGCCTCCGATCGGCAGCAGGAACCCGTCCGACGAACGTCTGGGGTCGGTGAGCGGCTGCCCCTTCCGGTCGATCATCCATCCGACCGGGATCGCTTCCCCTTTCTGGGCCGCCAGCTTCACCTTGCCGTAGGAGGTCACCGTCGTCGCGATGTCCAGGACGACAGGGGGTTCTTCACCGGCCGGAATGGCGACCGAAATGGGATTGGTGCCGAGGATCAACTCGACACCGCCCCACGGCGCCATATGGTTGGCATTCGCCACGGTCATGTACATGCCGACCATGTCGTGGGCCAACGGCATCATGGAATAAACGGCCCCGGCCCCCGCGTGATTGCCATTGAAGGTGCCGATCCATGCCAACCCTGATTCCGCAGCCTTCCGGATCGCGAGCTCCGTCGCGAAATTCATCACCACGTGGCCCATTCCGTTATCCCCATCCACCAGCGCCGTCACCGCGTTCTCACGGACGGTATGCACTCGCGGGTGCAGGTTGATCCCTCCCGCCTTAATCCTCTGGCTGTAGTGGTTAAGCCGGAAGATGCCGTGCGTGTCCACGCCGCGGAGATCCGCATCGATCATGCGGGCGGCGCAGAGAGCCGCATCCTTCTCCGGAAGCCCTAGGGCCGCAAGGGCGCCGGCGCCGAAGGCCTCCAGCCGCTTTGCCGGGTAAAGATGTCCGGGCGCCTCTTCTGTCATCTCATTTCTCCTTATCCCTGCCTGGGGACGCCTTCTCCAGCAGGGCCTTCGCCGTATCGCCCAGGATGAGCCCCTGATCGCTTTCAGGAATCGACAGGGAACGGACCTGCCTGACGCCGTCGTAGTAGCCCATGTCGAACGGGTAGTCGCTCCCGAGCAGCACATGGGAGGCGCCGACGGAATCGATAAGAAACTTTAACGTCGCATCGGAGTGCAGAATCGTGTCGTAGTACATCCGTCCGAGCGATTCGGCGGGCCCGTGGCCGAGGAACTGCTTGGGTTCGGGGCGCACGTTCCACCCGTGGATGAAGCGGCCCGCCTGGTAGGGCACGAAGCCTCCGCCATGGGCGAAACAGAAGCTGATCGCCGGATAACGCTCGATGACGCCGCCGAAGATCAGGGAGGCCGCCGCGATCGTCGTATCGAGCGGATTCCCGATCAGGTTCTTCAGATAGTATGATTTGAGGCGCTCTCCTGCGGCAACCTTGAACGGATGGACGAGAACGAAAGCGCCCAACGTCTGGGCGGCTTCCCAGACCGGCGCCAGGTCGGGGTCGTCGAGGTTTCGTCCCTGGATGTTGGAGGCAAGGTGGAATCCCAGAAGTCCGAGGGAATCCATCGCCCGCCGAAGCTCTTGTGCGGCGCGCTCCGGCGCCTGCATCGGGAGCGTTGCGAGCCCCATGAATCGATCCGGGTGTTTCCTGACGAGGGAGGCGATCTGATCGTTCTGGATCTCGGCGCATGCCGCGCCCAGAGACGCCTCCTGATCGTAAAGGAATGTCTGGGGGGTGTTCGAAAGGAGCTGGATGTCCACGTTAGACTTGTCCATGTCCTGAAGGCGCATCTCCAGGTCCCATGCCTCGCGCGGAAACGGTTTCTGTGTAACCCCGGCGATCTCCAGGACGCCGGACCGCTCGTCGATGCTCTTGAGCTGCAATGCCAGCGACGGCGCCGCCTTTTGCAACTGTCGCATCGCCTCTTCCGGAAGGATATGGGCGTGGATGTCTATGGTCTTGTGTCGATTCATTGATCTTTCACCTCTAATCGGGGATATTGTTATCGATCTGCATCTTCTCTTCGAAGTTTCTTGATTTCCTTTATTCATCGAACGAATTGCGTTTTCGTCGGTCCCGGATATGGCGCACTATAGGCAGCGCCAAGGTCGTCAGGACCACGAGCAGCAGAACAGCCGAGATGGGCCGTTGCACGAAGATCGCAAGGCTCCCCGACGACAGCATGAGCGATTGCCGGAGGGAATTCTCCATCAGCGGGGCAAGCACGATCGCCAGCACGATCGGGGCCCGCGGGAGCTCGAATTTCAGCATGAGATACCCGATGATGCCGAAGAGGACGGTGATGCCCACCGAAAAAAGACTGAGGCTCGTGGCATAGACGCCGACCAGGGAAATCGCGATGATTCCGGGCATCAGATAATCATAGGGAATTCGCAGAATCGACGCCCACAACGGAGCCAGCGGCAGGTTCATGATCAGCAGCATAATATTCCCGATATACATGCTGGCGAGGAGGGTCCATACGAGTCCCGGCTGCTGCGACATCAGCATCGGGCCGGGGCGGATTCCCAGAATCAGAAGCGCCGCCAAGAGAACGGCGGTGCTCTGCGACCCGGGAATGCCGAGCGCGAGCATCGGAATCAGCGCCCCCTGCGCGGCCGCGTTGTTCGCCGTTTCCGCGGCGGCTACGGCGTCCAGGGCGCCCTTCCCGAAATTTTCCGGGTGCTTGCTTGCGCGGTGTTCGGCCGCGTACGCCAGAAGCGATGCGATGGTCGGTCCGGTCCCCGGCATGGTTCCGACAAAAAAACCCACCACCGTGCCCCGAACGATCGCCATCCGGCACAAGGCCCAATCCTGGGCTGTCAGCCAGAGGTCGCGGAGCCGGGTTTTCAGCACCACGAAGTCCTTACGGTCTTCAAGCGATGCGAGGACCTCGCCGATCCCGAAGATCCCGATGGCGACCGGGATGAAATCGATGCCGTCCATGAGTTCCATGACGCCGAAGGTGAGGCGGTTGACCCCGACCATCGGATCGGTTCCGATCATCGCGATCATCAGGCCGAAAACCCCGACCATGAGAGATTTCACAGCCGATCCGCTTCCCAGGCTTGCCGTGGCCGTGATGCCCATTGTGGCGAGGAGGAAATATTCGGGGGCATTGAATTTCAATGCGAAATTGCTGAGGAGCGGCGTAAGGAAAACGACCGCGGTCAGCGACGCGACGCCTCCGTAAAACGAACCGATGGCCGCGATGCTCAACGCCGCGCCGGCCCTCCCCTGTTTCGCAAGCTGATAGCCGTCGACGGCCGTCATGACGCTCGCCGCCTCTCCGGGGACATTGATCAGGACCGAAGTCAGCGTTCCGCCGTACATGCCGCCGTACATGATCCCGGAGAGCATGATCAGTGCCGTGGTCGGCGGGACGCCGAAGGTGAGGGGCATCAGGATCGCCATGGCGGCCGATGGGCCGATGCCCGGCAAGGCGCCGACGATCTGTCCGAGCAGGCAACCGATGAACACAAAAAGCAGATTCATCGGTGTGAGAGCGCCCCGGAACCCGTCCATGAGAAATCCCAGTATTTCCATTTCACGCACTCCCAAAAACCGGCGGGGCAGGTCCCATGCGCTGCAATCGAGAAAGAACTCGCGACCCCTGCCAGAAGATCATATGCCGAATGGGCCCTTCGGCAAACTCACCCGCAACCACCCGACGAACACACCGTAAATCAGGGCCACCGTGATGAGGGTTGTGATGAGACTCGGGACGAGCTTCCGTCGCAGAATCCCCAACAGCAAGTAAAGGATAAAGATCAGGGTGGCGGTAATCATGCCGATGTACGACGAGAGAATCAAAATGAGAACAAGCCCGAAGGAGGTCATCAGGATACGGATAGTCCCCGACCGGCCCGGCCAGTCGGGTTTCTCACAACTGTTGGAAAGTTTTGTCTGCACGAGCAGCAGGATGGACAGAACAAGACCCGCAGCAGCGATCCAGTAGGGTGCAAAGGCAGGTCCGGGTGTGTATTGACTCCAATAGTCCAAGCTGCTCACCCCGAACGCAGTGATCAGGGACAGGACAATCATGACCAGCGCCGGTACGATATCTAAACTTGACTTCATACAGCCCTCTCTCCCTTTTGAGGTCAAGGAAAAGATGGGGTGGAACTTAGGGTTCCGCCCCATCTCCATCATCCCCATCGCCGCCGATCCTCTTTCACGTTACTGTTTGGCAAGCCCGATATCCCGGAGGAGCTGCAGGTATATCTTGTGTTGCTCGGCCATATAAGCCGGCGCTTTTGTGTAATCAATAAAATCGCTGCGCTGGAAGTTCGTGTCGATTCCCTCCTTCCAGGCTTTGGTGGCGGTCATCTTCTGGAGGCGGTCGTTCCACCATTTTACCAGCCCGGGATCGATCCCCGGCGCGCCGGCCAGTCCCCAGAACTGCCCCCACACCAGGTCAATTCCCTGCTCTTTGGCGGTGAGAAAATCCTTCAATTCCGCGTTGGCGCGGCGCTTCTCCGTCAGGACGGCGAGCGGCTTCACCTTGCCGCTCTGGACAAGCGGCACCGCCTCGCCCAGCGAAAGCACCAGCCCGTCGACGTTCTTGCCCAGGAACGACGCGGTCGCCGCGCTGCCGCTGTCGTAGGGGATGTAGTTGAATTTGACGCCCGCGGCCTTCTCCAGCAGGGCCACGACCATGTGATCCGTACTGCCCGTCTGCGATCCCGAAAACTTCAGGCCTCGCGGGTTCTTTTTGGCTTCATTGACGAAATCCGCAAGCGACTTGAAGGGAGAATCGGGCTGGGCAACGATCATCAGGTCTCCCTGGACAAACAGCGCAATCGGGACAAGCTGGTCATAGACGGTCTTCAGCCCCTGAACAATCGGGGTGGTAAGCAACGGCTGCGCAATCCCCATGAGGGTGTCGTACCCCCCCTTCTTTCCGATCACCCAGTTGACGGCGACCATCCAGGAGCCGCCGGTCCGGTTCTGAATGACGATCGGCTGCTCGACGAGCTTTTCTTCGCCTAAGATCTTGGCCACCCGTCGCATGATGACGTCCGGCGTGCCCCCCGCGCCCGTTCCGACCGTGATCTCGACCGGACCTTTGGGCCCTTCGGCCGCTTCCGCAGTCATCATCCCCTGTAAGGTGAATAAAGTGAGCGCCAGTAAGAACAAACCAATGACCAAAATGGAGCTGCGTTGTACATACAATGAAAAATTCCAGTTCACTTTCATTTTTTCCTCCTAAGATGGGTTTTGATATGCACTTGTGTTTATCGGCTGATCGCCACTTTGGGTAGGATCGTAGATTGTCGAAAATCGTTTGTCAAGATAAATTACCCCAGGCAGCGACGACGAAGATATAGAGGGATCAATTGTCTTGACATGCATACCCCCTCTTCATATATACAAGTCGCATTCATTCTCCATAAAAGAAAAGGAATAACAGGCATTGCCATCACAAGGAGGTCTCATGGCTGACAATCATTCATCCCGGGGTCCTTTGAGAAGTTCCATCATCACCCAGGGAATCGACCGGGCGACGCACCGTTCCCTCTTCTACTCGATGGGTCACTGCAGGGAGGATCTGAACAAGCCCCTCGTCGCCGTCGTCAACTCCTTCAATGAACTGATGCCGGGCCATGTTCATCTGCAGGCGCTCTGTCAGGCCATCAAATTAGGAGTGGCCGAGGCGGGGGGAACGCCGCTGGAATTTCCCTGTATCGCGGTCTGTGACGGAATTGCCACAGGTCACAAGGGGATGAAGATGCCCATGCTCAGCCGGGAAATGATCGCCGACCTGG